>CAZDRC010000014.1:0-13954 GCA_964507965.1 uncultured Candidatus Saccharibacteria bacterium | reverse complement strand
AACTGAACCCTGCGGGTTCGTATCTATCAGTGATCCATCCAGGATTGATTCCTGGCCCACCGAAGCTATCCGTGAATCCAACAGCAAATGCCGTGGATGCCCCAAACAGAGTGGCCACCATAAGGCTGGCCGTTTTTTGTTTTCTCATCTTCTTGTTTTGTTTGTTTTTTGTCTTTTTCCACGACACAATGTCGCAGAATCTATTAAGGATAGTAACATGAAAATATTATTATTACAATAGAAAAAGATATTATTTTCCTTTACATATAGAGATAATGATGTCTGAACTTCACTATCCACATATTTTAATTGCTTATTATGTGTAATTTCCAGATAATATATAGTCCTAATTATTAATAGTAACTTTTTATATATATTATGTTTAAAGAAATCATCAAAAGAAACGGCTCCAAGGTTCCCTTCGATAAAGACAAGATAGTGAATGCAGTAGCAAAAGCAGGTAAAGCAACAGGAGAGTTCCGAGATGATGAAGCAGGAAAGCTTACAAAGAAAATTCTATTGAATGTAAAGAAGAAAATTGCCAAGGAAATACCTACTGTAGAAATAATACAAGATTCCGTGGAATACATACTCATGCAGTCTAGATACAAGAGAACTGCAAAAGCATATATTCTCTATCGTGAACAGCATGCAGAATTACGAGCATTCGCTACATCTGCTTCTATTGGTCTTGTCGATGACTATCTGAATAAGATGGATTGGCAAGTGAAGGAGAATAGCAATATGGGATATTCCCTACAAGGGCTCAATAACTATATATTCTCAGAAGTAAGCAAGACATATTGGTTGAATAAAATCTATCCCAAGGAAGTAAGACAAGCTTATGAGAGTGGTGATCTACATCTACATGATCTAGGGACACTCTCTGTATATTGTGTAGGCTGGGATCTTATGGATCTACTCACAGAAGGCTTCAAGGGTGTAGCTGGTAAGGTACAGAGTGCTCCACCGAAACATTTCCGTACCGCTCTAGGCCAAATAGTAAACTTCATGTATACACTGCAAGGTGAGGCAGCTGGTGCTATTGCCTTCTCCAATTTCGATACATTACTCGCTCCATTCATAAGATATGATAAATTAGATTATAAGGGAGTCAAACAATGCATACAAGAATTCGTATTCAATATGAATACACCTACAAGAGTAGGATTCCAAACCCCATTCTCCAATATTACTCTAGATCTGAATCCTTCCCCCAATTTCAAGAATCAAAAAGTAATAATAGGTGGTAAAGCACAGAAAGAAAAGTATTCTGATTTCCAGAAAGAAATGTATATGTTCAATAATGCATTCTTCGAAGTTATGGCTGCTGGTGATGCACAAGGCAGAGTATTCACCTTTCCTATCCCTACAGTGAATATTACGAAAAGTTTCGATTGGAATGATAAGAATCTCGCAGGATTATGGGAAATAACAGCAAAATATGGCATTCCATATTTCAGTAATTTCATTAATTCCGATATGAAGCCAGAAGATACTAGATCTATGTGTTGTCGTCTAAGGCTAGACCTAGGAGAGCTAGATAAGCGAGGAGGAGGACTATTCGGTGCCAATGCTCTCACAGGTTCTGTGGGAGTAGTAACTATCAATCTTCCTAGACTAGGATATCTATCGAGAAATGCGAAGAACCCCAAGAAAGATTTCATGGATAGACTAGCGAAACAAATGGATATTGCAAAGGAAAGCCTAGAAATTAAGAGGAAATTATTGGAGAAATTCACAGATGCCAATCTATACCCATATACGAAATTCTATTTGAGAAATATAAAACAATCCTATGGGACATATTGGAAGAATCATTTCTCTACAATAGGTCTTGTCGGTATGAATGAAGCGATGATAAATCTCATAGGAGAAAATGTAGGTAGTGATAAAGGTAAAGCTCTAGCAGAAGAAATATTAGTATTCATGAGAAAGAGATTAGTGAAATATCAAAAGGATACAGATAATCTATTCAATCTAGAAGCATCCCCAGCAGAAGGTACAGCATATAGGATGGCACTAACAGATAAGAAGAAATATCCAGATATAATAGTTGCAAATGAAGAGAATTATATAAAGGGAGCAGAACCATTCTATACCAATTCCTCTCAATTACCAGTGAACTATACTCATGATATATTCGAAAGTCTCAGTCTACAGGATTCCCTACAGACGAAATACACAGGTGGAACAGTAGTACATCTCTTCCTTGGAGAGAAAATAAATGATGCCAATATTGTCCCTTCTCTGGTGAAGAAGATTTGTCAAAATTTCCATTTACCATATTTCACACTTACTCCTACATTCAGTGTATGTCCAGAGCACGGCTATATATCTGGTGAACATATATCATGTGGTTCATGTAAAAGAGAATGTGAAATTTATTCCAGAATAGTAGGCTATCTCCGCCCTGTAAGTCATTGGAATGCAGGTAAACAGAGTGAATTTGATATACGTAAAATGTATGAAATAGAAAGCGTAGGCGTATCTCCGAAAGCCCTAGAGACGAAAGTAAAAGAGAAAGATATAGTTATAAAGTAGCCATAAAATAAGGCCTTGATTATATATTACATACTCTGCTATTATGTAGAGTACGTATGAAAATAGGCGGATTTGAAAAAAGCACACTTATCGATTATCCCGATAAGATCGCGTGTATAATATATACTGTCGGTTGTAATTTCCGTTGCCCATATTGTCATAATCCAGAATTAGTAGATGAGACAGCTCCAGAAGTAACACTCGATAGTATAATGAGATTCCTCAGGAAACGCACTGATCTTCTAGATGGTATTGTTATTACTGGTGGAGAACCGACAATGCATGATGATCTACCGAAGGTCTGCTATAGAATAAAGAAAATGAAATATCTAGTGAAACTAGATACGAATGGTACCAGACCAGCAATGATAAAGAATCTTATTGATAAGAAACTGGTGGATTATATAGCTATGGATATCAAATCTCCAATAGATAAATATAGTGATATAGTATCTAGGCCTGTATTCGGAGAAGCAATACGGCAAAGTATAAAGATAATTATGTCTTCAGGTATTGATTATGAATTCCGTACTACAGTAGTGAAGTCCCTACTCACTCCAAAGGATATGGAAAATATTGTAAAGGAAATAAAGGGAGCGAAAAGGTATTATTTACAGAAATTCAATGATAAAAGAATATTAAATCCCCAATTTAAAGATAAAGTAACATACACCGATGATGAATTCAAAAAATTTAAAGAAAAATTTAAAAAATATGTTAAAGAATGTGAAATCAGATAAAATCTATCTAGACTATGCCTCGACTACACCTATAGACAGAGATGTTCTAGAGGATATGCTTCAATATTTCAATATTAAATACAGCAATCCATCTTCTATGTATGATAGTGGTAGACTAGCAAAAAGTGTAATAGATGATAGTAGAAAAAGAATAGCAAAATATATTAATTGCAAACCAGAAGAAATAATATTTACTGGCTCTGGTACAGAAGCAGATAATCTAGCAATAAAGGGTATAGCAAGAGAATATAAGAAAGAAGGTAATCATATAATCATCTCTGCAATAGAGCATAAGGCAATATTGGAACCAGCAAAGCAATTAGAAAAAGAAGGGTTCGAAGTGACAATATTACCAGTAGATAAATATGGCATGATAGATGTGAAGCAATGTATATCATATATAAAGAAAGAAACAATACTCGTATCTGTCATGTATGCTAATAATGAAATTGGAACAATAGAACCAATAAAAGATCTTGCATTAGCAATAAAGAATCATCGTGGAGTCAATACCTTTCCCCTTCTCCATACAGATGCATGTCAGGCTCTAGGAGCTATATCTATAGATATAGATAAGCTCGGTGTAGATCTCATGTCTCTCAATAGTTCCAAGATATATGGTCCAAAGGGTGTAGGTATGCTATATAAGAAATTAGGAATTAAGATATCCCCTATTATCTCAGGAGGTGAACAAGAAAGGAATTTACGGGCGGGAACGGAGAATATCGCTCTGATACATGGATTCAGCGTGGCGCTGGAAAAGGCTTGTGGGAAAATGGAGAAGGAATCAAAAAGATTAATAGAACTACGTGAATATTTCATAAAAGGATTAAAAGATAAAATACCAGATTTGAAAATAAATGGCCATTTGAAGAAAAGATTACCGAATAATATACATGTATCAATACCGAGTGTAGAAGGAGAATCTATGTTACTTATGCTAGATAAATATGGTGTAGAGGTCTCTACAGGTTCAGCTTGCTCTGCATTTGATCTGAAGCCTTCCCATGTACTCATAGCCATACATCAAGATGAAGAAATAATACATGGAAGTGTCAGATTTACACTAGGTAGGTATACTACAAAGAAAGATCTGAGCTATGTTATAAAGGTCTTCCCACCCATTGTCAATAGATTGAAAAGCCTTTCGGCAATAAAAAGATGAAAAAAATAAATAAAACAAAAAGTACAAAAAAGAAAATAATAAAGAGTAAACATGTATGTTCTGATGTAGAAGAATGGATATATAGTGAGACGGTGAAAGATCATTTCTTCCACCCTAGGAATATATTGTTCAATGAGGAAGACTATAAGGCAGATGGTGTAGGTATAGTCGGTTCTCCAGCCTGTGGAGATATGATGGCTGTCTGGGTAAAGATAGATAAGAAATCACAAAAAATAAAGGAATGTAGATGGAGAACATTCGGCTGTGCTTCTGCTATTGCTTCTACATCTATGATGTCACTCATGGCTACAGAGAATGGAGGTATGGAAATTGGAAAAGCAAAGAGGATGACACCAGAAGGTATAATAGAGCGACTCGGTGGATTACCAGATAGGAAATATCATTGTTCTGTTCTAGGGCATCAGGCACTCCGAGAAGCAATAGAAGATTATGAAAAAAGTAGAATCTAAAAAAGTTATTTATATAGTGAAGGATATGATAAAGGAGACAAGAGACGTCTCTACATTACGAATCGCAATGGAAGATGGTACTATGCCATCATTTATACCCGGTCAATTCCTGACATTATATCTGAGTGAGACTACACCAGAAGGTAAGTCTTATAGTATATCTAGTTCACCAGATGATAATACTGTGAGTATTACAGTAAAGGTAATGGGAGAATTCTCTCATAAACTGAATTCCATGAAAGTTGGAGATAGGATAGTCGCTTCCCTTCCCTATGGATATTTCTATAGCGAATCGAAAGATTCACATTTGATAATAATTGTCGGCGGTATTGGTATTGCACCATTCCGATCTATTATATTGTCCAATCCTAATAGAAATATTGATTTATATTATAGCAATAGAACTGTAGAAGATATTATCTTTAAGAAAGAATTGGATGAAATAGTAAAGATAAATAAAAATATAAAAGTAAAGTATTTCGTCACTAGAGATAAAGCAAAGGATAAGAAAATAGTGAATAGGCGTATAGAAATAAAGGATGTATTAGGAAATATAAAGACAATAAAGAATAAAGAATTCTTTATTTGCGGTGGTATAGCATTCGTCAGAGATTTCTGGAAGAAATTATGTGATGCAGGTGTGAAAGAAGATGCTATCTATACAGAGGCATTCTTTTCGCATTGATATTTTTTCAATATCCTCTTCACAAGCCCCGGTCCCTCATATATCATACCAGTTATAAGATGTATAAGATTTGCTCCAGCATGGAATTTCTCCATAGCAGAATCTGGAGACATAATACCTCCACAACCAATAATTGTGAAATCTTTACCGCAATATTCTCTTGTTTTATCTATTAGTAAAGTCGATGGATGAGCACATGGTTTACCAGAAAGTCCACCTTTGAAATTATATGGGGCCTCTTTCTGCATATCTAAACTAGAATAATCTTTATTAAGGTTTCCAATAATTACTCCCTTTATAATTTTATATTTCTTAATTATATCTAAAAGGGATCGGAAATCTTCCCAAGACAGATTTATTGGCATCTTTATGTATATCGGCTTATTACAAGGTATAGTAGAAATAGAAGAAATAAGTCTATCTAGAAGATCTGATGTAGTGAAGGCTTCCCCACCGAAGGAATTTGGACAAGAAATATTTATAGTATAATAATCGCCAATATTTTCTTCATTTAGTCTTCTGAATGAATACATATAATCCTCTATTCCTGCTTGTATAGGAACAGATTTCTCATCATTTGTCCTTGCGATACTAATTCCAATGACAAAGTCTGGAATACGAGATTTAGACTTTATTCTCCTAATAATAGTATCTACTCCATCATTTCTAAGTCCTTTATTAACTAATATACTTCTCGATCTTGGAAGTCTAGTAAGTCTAGGTTTAGCATTGCCTTCACAGGAACGTGCAGTAACAGAGCCGATCTCCTCGCCACCGAAGCCGAGTGAAGGCAGTATCTCTGTTAATTGACCATTGTAATCAAAACCAGCAGAGAGAATCACAGGTGTGCGATACTTCACACCATCGATAGTTTTCGAAATATCATTACCTTTATAACCATAGATCAATGATATTATTTCTCTTGTGAATTCATATCTACCTAAGAATTCTCCATTCATAACGAAGAAATCATGTACTTTCTCTGGATTAAATCTGAAAAGTATAGGCTTTAATAAATTCTTATAAAACATAATTATTAATAATTCCTTAATCTATTTATATTCTCATGTTGACGGATCTTCTCATGTGCCTTAGCCTCTATCTGACGGATTCTCTCTCTAGTAACACCGAATTCTTTCCCTACTTCCTCCAATGTATGAGTTATGCCATCATTCAGACCATGGCGCATTTCGAGTATCCTTCTTTCTTTCTCTGAAAGATCATCTAATATACTATTAACTTGATCTCTGAGAATTCTCCTAGATGATTCCTGATCTGGTGAAAGTATCTTATCATCGGAGAGGAAGTCTCCGAGTGTAGACTTGCCATCATCACTATCATCTCCTACAGGATTCTCAAGAGAAAGTACAGCCTGATCAATCTTCTCTATATTATATATTTTCTCAACATCAATACCCATCTCTGTAGCAATCTCATCAGCCAATGGATCTCTGCCGAGATCTTGAGTGAGTCTACGTACTACTTGCTTATACTTCGCAATAGTCTCTACCATATGTACTGGTACACGTATAGTTCTACTCTGATCTGCCAATGCACGCGTAATAGCCTGGCGTATCCACCATGTAGCATAAGTTGAGAATTTATAACCTTTTGTCCAATCGAATTTATCAACTGCTTTGAAAAGTCCGAGATTACCTTCCTGTATAAGATCGAGTAGAGTAAGATCTGGACTTCTACCTACATATTTCTTTGCAATAGAGACTACGAGACGCAAGTTTGCCCGAGCTAGGAGATTCTTCGCCTCTGTATCTCCTGCCTGAATCCGCTTTGCAAGCTCCTTTTCATTCAATGCAGAAATCAATGGATATTGTCCTATTTCCTTCAGATACATCTGTATAGAATCATAATTAGAATCACTACTCTTCATACCATAGGCGTATTTCTTCGGATGTACTATCTCTGGTTCTACCTCAAGTAGCCCACCACCTTCTAGAACATCGATACCGAATGAAGAAAATTTCACATATAGACTATCTAGAAACATTAGATCCTGTTCAATATTAGGGAATTCCTTCAATATTTCATCATAGGTGACGAAGCCACGCTCTTTACCTTTCGCTATAAGCTTATCTGCTTTCACATCGAATTCCTTTGCTTTATTTGCCTTTTTACCAGCTTTTTTATTCTGATTCTTACTATTATTCTTCTTTATAATTAACTTTTTCTTTTTAATATCTTTATTTTTCTTTGTACTACTCTTATTAGACTTAGTCTTAATATTTTTCTTTAATTTTTTTACAGCCATATTTTTAATTTATTATTTATTTTTTTATATTGTTTAATTTATCTTCTATTTCTTTCTTACGATTATTCAAATTTTTATACTTCTCTTCTAATGTTTTCTTATCGCTAATTTCCATAATTCTCGATAATTCTTCCCTTATAATATCTTCCTCCAATCGCAGGAGTAATTCCTCTACATGACCTTTGGAATTATTAGTAAATAGTACTTCCGCTTCCAATTGAAGCGCGTCTTTAAAGGGCTCAACTTCTTTTATTAAATTATTATAGCGTTCATTGCCCGTAATACGTTTTATAGCTGAATGTTCACGTTCAATGTTTATAAGAAGGCCAAATTTCCTTAAAATCGGGTCAAGGAGGCGTTCCCGTACATTACTTGGTATTGTATCATATGCCTTTTTTTTATCAAAGTTTCCAAGATCCTTATTTATTGCTTCCTCAGAGATTCCTGTTCTCTCTTTTATCATCTTCACGAAGCCAGATCTCTCCATTGCACCCTGCACAGCAAGTATGAATGGCAATACATCTTCCCTTATTAATGCTGGGATTTTCCTATTATCCAATTTCTTATCCTTGACTTCCTTCATTACTTTATCTATCTGGAATTCTACTACTGGCTTCGCATTACGTAATACATTCTTCCATCCTTCTTTATCCTTTAATACTAGATCAGCAGGATCATTCCCCTCTGGAAGATCAGCAATCTTCACATCCATGCCGAGTGATAGAGCAATCTCTGCAGATCTACTAGAAGCTCTTCTACCAGCATTATCAGAATCAAATGCAAGAATAATATTCGTAGAAAGTCTCTTTACTATTCCCAGATTATTAACAATATTTTCTTTTGAAATAAGAGTATCTGCGAGAGCTGTACCAGATACAGCAAGAGTATTCCTTATTCCCGCTTGATGAGAAAGTACAAGATCCATTTGACCCTCTACGAGAATACTATAATTCTTCTTTCGTATATCTAATTTAGCCTTATCTATACCATATAAAACCGTACTTTTATTATATAGCAATGTATCTGGGCTATTGAGATACTTCGCGCTCTTGCCATCATCATGGAGTATCCTCCCAGAGAAAGCGATAACCCTACCACTAGAATCCATAATAGGAAACATTATTCTATTTCTAAATCTATCATAATACCCCTTGCTCTTATCTTCTGGCTTTTTAATTAAACCTACTTTCTCTATATCAGTATCAGTGTATTTCTTATCTTTCAAATAGAAATATAATAATCTCCAATCATTCACTATATATCCTATTCGGAAATCTTTTATTGTTGTACTTTTCAAACCTCTTTTATAGAGATAATCTTCCGCTTCTTTATTATTCTCCAATCCTTTTTCATAGAATTTCGTCGCTTCCTCCATTATCATATACATTCTTTCTTTCTCATTCTTTGTCTCTATTTTCTCGAATGTAAGTGACACACCTGCCTTATCAGCAAGAACTTTCAACGCTCCCATGAAATCTAGCCCTTCGAATTGCTCTACGAAGTTGAATATATCCCCTTTTGCTCCACAGCCAAAACAATAGAAGCTTTCTCTTTCTGGAGAAATATAGAAGGAAGGTGTCTTCTCATTATGGAATGGGCATCTGGCCTTCAGATTTTTCCCTACCTTTTCAAGTTTTATATATGATCCGACTACTTCCTCGATACCCAATCGTTCCTTTATCTTTTCGACTGGAGTGCTCATATAATTTATTTTTTTATTATTTCTTATTGTCTATCGTATTCGTCTACTGGCTGTACTTCTTCTATCATCTTCTGTTTATTGCTACCCTTGAATCCTGTACCAGCTGGTATCAATCTACCGATTATAGTGTTTTCCATTAATCCTACTAGATCATCTTCACTACCTCTTATGGCACTATTGATAAGAACCTTAGTAGTATGTTGGAATGAAGCTGCGGATAGGAAACTTTTCCTAGATAGAGATACTTCTGCAATACCCATTACTACTGACTTTACCTTTGCTATTTCACCACCAGTTTCTTTTGTTTTTGCATTCTCTTCCTGTAATTGTATATCTTCTACTATTACACCTTCAGTGAAATTCGTATCACCAGCAGAGATTATCTGTCTTCTAGAGAACATCTGTCTTACTATGATCTCAATGTGTTTCCTAGATACAGTCTCTCCCTGAAGTTCATATATCTTACTTACTTCGCTGATAACATATGCCTTGGCTCTATCTGCACCTCCGTATTCGAATACTTCATCTATATTAGCAGATCCATCTGTTATAATATCTCCTTTCTTCACCTTGTCTCCTACTTTCACCATTGGTACTCTTTTATAATTGAATACATATTCTACTTCGGATGGTTTCTTACCCTTTGCTCTATCCTCTATTTCAGGAATGATTTTAATTATTTTTTCTTTCATAAGATCCTTCACTTCAGACACAACACCATCTACAGTAGCTACTACTGCTGGATTCTTCGGACTTCTTTTCTCGAATACTTCCTCTACTCTAGGGAGACCTTGTGTGATATCCCCACCGACAGAGGCGGTACCACCGGCATGGAATGTTCTCATTGTTAGCTGTGTTCCTGGCTCACCGATAGCCTGTGCTGCTATTGTACCTATTGCCTCGCCTATTTCTATTAGTTTATTCTTACCGAGATCTATTCCATAACATTGTGCACATACACCAGATATACTCCTACATACGAGGGGAGAACGTACTCTCACAGACATTATTCCAGCTTCCTCTACCTTGAGAGCCTCCAATTTCGTTATCAAGTGTCCTTTCTTGAATATAACATTGCCATCTTTATCTACAATATCTTCTGCTATTACTCTTCCTCTTATATTCTTTGATATTGGAATGTCTATTCCAGAAGCTGTTATTTTCTTTATTTCTATGCTCTCTTTCGTACCACAATCATCTTCCTTCACTATAACATCCTGAGCAACTACGAATAGTTTTCTTGTGAGATATCCTGCTTTTGCAGTATTGAGAGCAGTGTCTGTGAGACCCTTTCTAGATCCATGAGTAGTGATGAAGTATTCTATAGGAGTAAGTCCTTCTTTGGAACAAGAAAGAATTGGAAATTCTATAGTACCTGTTGTAGAGGATATAAGTCCCTTCATTCCTGCCATCTGTGTTATCTGTGATAGAGATCCTCTAGCTCCAGATGTGACCATATCATATACAGAACCCATTTTATCCAATGATGCTGGTATTAATTTCTCCACATCATTCTTCGTCTTATGCCAAATTTCAATATTCTTTCTGAATCTTTCATCTTCTGTGAGTAATCCTTCATTGAATTGATGCATAATAAGATCACTTCTTCCCTTTGCATTTTTTATTATTTCTATTTTACCTTCTGGAATAACAATATCATCTATACCCCATGTCGTACCAGAGTATGTAGTATATTTGAATCCGAATGATTTTATTTTATCTAATATTGGAGGTAGGGATTCTACACCTTTTGTAGTTATGAGATCATCTATTATCGCACCTAATTTCTTCCTATCTATTTCTTTATTTATATATGGATAATCAGCAGGTAGAATGTTATTGAATAATATTCTACCTATAGTTGTTTCGAATATCTTACCTTCGTATTGAGAATATTTCTCGCTATTATCAGGTAGAACTTTGATTAATGTTCTATATCCTATATTTCCATAATTATGTGCTATGAGAACAGCATCTGGGCTTTCGAATATTTTCATCTCACCTTCAGCTTGTGGGATTGCCTTCGTAATCCAGAAACATCCTAGAACTATTTCTAGTAATTTCGATATAACAGTAGGATCTCCATTTCCTGGTTTCAATATATTCTTATCAGATGCCATTATTTCCTTGGCTTCTAATTGAGCTTCTACACCGAGAGGAACGTGCACTGCCATCTGGTCTCCATCGAAGTCAGCATTGAAGGCGGTACATACCAATGGATGAACTTGTATTGCATTCCCTTCTATTAGTACTGGTCGGAATGCCTGTATACCGAGACGGTGCAGAGTAGGAGCACGGTTCAGTAATACATATTTACCATTTATTACTTCTTCTAATATTTCCCAGACTTCCTTCGCTCCATCGTCTATTAGTCTTCCTGCGCCACGGATATTATAAGCTAATTCTCTTTTCAATAATCCAGAAATGACGAATGGTCGGAAAAGTTCCAATGCCATATGCTTTGGCAATCCACATTGATCGAGAGATAGCTCTGGTCCTACGACGATCACAGAACGTCCAGAATAGTCTACACGCTTACCGAGAAGGTTCAATCGGAATAGTCCTCTTTTACTTTTCAAATTATCAGAAAGGGATTTCAATGCTCTCTTCTGACTTTGTATTGCAGCTACACCAGTATTACTTCCATGTCTTATGGAATTGTCTATGAGTGCATCCACTGCTTCTTGTAGAATTCTTTTTTCATTTCGGAGAATTACATCTGGAGCATTGATCTCACGGAGTTTCAATAGACGATTATTCCTATTTATAACTCTTCTATATAGATCATTGACATCTGATGTTGCATATCTACCGCCATCTAGTGGCACCATAGGACGCAATGCAGGTGGAATAACAGGTATACGAGTAAGGAACATCCATTCTGGACGAAGCTTGGACTTTATCATAGACTTCACTAGGAAAAGTCTCTTTGATAATTTATCTTTCTCTAGAGAGCTTGCTTTGTCCAATTCTCCCTCTAATTCTTCCTTCAATTTATTCATATCTACTTTCTTCAATATTTCAAATATCGCTTCCGCTCCTATTCCTGCTTCGAAAAGTGCACCATATTTCATGGAATACTTGTGGAATTGTATTTCATCCATTACGAATCCTGGTACTAGGCTATCTATTTCTTTTCTTGCATTTATTAGAAGCTCTTTCAATGCTTCTTTTGTTTTATCATCTTGTGCTATTTTAACTTTCGACTTGAACTCTGAGTCCAATTCTTTCAAGAATTTCTGTTTCTCTTCATCGAAGACTTTCGTTATTATATATCCTGCGAAATATACTACTTTCTCTAGATCTGATGTAGACATTCCCATGATTAGTCCTATACGAGAAGGCATATTACGTAAGAACCAGATATGAGATACTGGTGTAGCGAGTTCTATATGTCCCATTCTATCTCTACGGACTATAGAACGAGTGATCTCCACTCCACATTTCTCACAGACAATTCCTTTGTATCTTATTCCACGGTATTTTCCACAATAACATTCGAAGTCCTTATCTGGTCCGAAGATTTTCTCATCGAAGAGTCCATTTTTCTCTGATCTTTGTGTTCTATAGTTTATAGTCTCAGGTTTAGTGATTTCTCCATATGACCATTCCAATATCTTATCAGGAGAAGCGACTCCGATCTTCACAGCATCGAAATCATGAGGTTCCATATTTTTTCTATTTGGTGTTTGCATATATTTTTGATTATTTGATAAGGTTAATTGGTAAATTTGAAGGTTGATAAAATCTGATCTTCTAAATATTCTGAATCACTATCAAAAGCTACCATAGTTACATGAATATTTGGATTGATTTGAATACAAGCTGTTTTGTAATAAACTAAAGCAAACCCGACTTCCCAATTTGAGAATTTACATATCTCTTGTTTAAGATCAATATAAATTGCAACACTTGGAAGATCTGTATCTGGTTTACCATTTCTAGTTGGATCAAATATTTTAACCTTGTTATTTACACCATCAACATTTTCATAAATTTGCCAATTAGTTGGATAATTTATTTGATATCCTATATTTTTATTTGTATATGTCTTCCAATCAGAAACAGCAACGCGACTATTCTCAGATTTTTTGCTGAAGTAAGGAAACTTATCAGAATAACAATTTCTCGCTTCTTGATCATTATAGCAAGTCATGAAAGCAATTGTTTTAAGTGCGAATACCCCAATCACTATAATTATTATAATAACAACTCCCCAAATAATTTTTTTATTAATATTATTCATATATTTATTTAGGTTTTATTATTCTATCTCCACATCATCATTTCTTTTAATCAATTCCACATCCAATGCTAAACCTCGTAATGATTTCAAAAGCACATTGAATGATGCTGGGAGGTTCGGCTGCTTCAATCTCTCT
>CAZDRC010000013.1:5727-14381 GCA_964507965.1 uncultured Candidatus Saccharibacteria bacterium | reverse complement strand
TAGATGCGGATGTCGTCGAGGGAGCCGTTGAAGAAAAAACCAGAACCAGAACTATAGGTTCCCATAGTTAAATAACTAGAAGCAACATTACCAGTCTTATCTAGTGTACCAACCTGTAATCCATTCACATACAAAAGTGCAACACTTCCATTATAAGTCCCTGTATAATATGTCCATATACCTGTTGACGCACAAGTACCTCCTTGCACAAGTTCTTGACCACCTACAGTAGTATTTACACTAAATAAGACTTGGTTATTATAACAAGTATCTATATATGTATCATGTTGTGATATCATTATTGCTCTTGGATCACTAACACCAGCTCCATTTTTCTTTGCCCAGAATGATACACTATATTGACCAGAAGCAGATAATGTATTTGTGGTATTCACATAATCATCCCCCCCATCAAATTTCCCCGCCTGACCGATCTTCCCCGGCGCATAGAAAGTAGAGGTAGAGATATTCATAAGATTGCCATTATTGCCATTTCCACTCTTATCAAGTGCCACACCATTTGCCATATCCTTCCCATCGAAAGTCCAATAACCGACTAGGCCATTATTCAAAGAAAGAAGATTGGGAGAAACACTGATCTTGGAAGCAGAGGTAGTGTGGGGGAAGGAGAAAAAACTGAAAAAGAAAATGGGGAAAAATAAGAAAAAAGAAGATAATAAGATAATCTTTTTAGATTTCATAGCTGAATTATAACATAAAGACATAATTACAGTACTATTCCAATTTTAATTCAGTTAGTCGTTTTGCTTCTTTAATAAAGAAACTCTGCCATTCTTTTTCATCTATTTTATTTATCATATTCGGATAGTCTTTCAGAACCTCAGATTTTATAAATTGACTACTCAATTGAAGTAGATTCATATAATTATCAAATTTAACTTGGGCTTTCTCAATAAGCATATCTATACTCCATGTCTTTTCTTTCATTAATATAAAATATAAATCAATGAAATCTCTAGAACGAGGTTTCTGATATATAGTGAAAATCTTATTGACAGCAATATCGATCAGACTATCTATGTATAGATCACCAAATCTTTTCTTTGATTCTATTCTAGTAAATGGAAAATAAGTAAATTCAGTTTTTATGCTATCATTCTTGATTTCTAAGAAAAATAGATTGCGATTAAAACTTTGTTCATAATTCACTTTAACAATACCAGCTTTATCTTGTATTTTCTTGAAAGTAGAGGTTATAAACATTGGATCAAATTCATTTTCTGAAAAAAAATCTAAATCTTCAGAAAGACGGTGTTGCAAATAAAACTCTGCAAGAGCAGTACCACCTGAAAGATAAAAAGAATCAGAAATTAGTTTTTCTCTGCTCAAAAGAGTGAGGATATTTATTTGATTCTCTGAAAGTATAGAAGACATGCAATATTTATTTTAGAATAATGTTAAATAGAGTGCTTTTCTTTTCCATTCATCAATATCAAGTTTTTTCCAATATTTAATTAGATCAGATTTCTTTATCTTATTTTCTCCAATACCCCAATTAATCCATTGTTCTAGCTTCCATATAGCTAGGTTTTCTGGGGTTTTTTCTAGCTCTTTTGTATTGACTGACCAGTGATTTCTCATAGGTATATTATAACATATTTCCCCCTACCTCCCTAGATTATATAACTGTCTTACTTCTGATACCGATAGCACGCGGTTGCGGTCATACGACCACTGCTCGCTTTCAGCGGTTGTAGATGCGGATGTCGTCGAGATGACCTATGATAAACTATTTTTTATCTTCGCAACTATCACTTTTAATTCTGGCAAATCATCTTCTATAGCCTCCCATATGACCCCTTCATTAACTCCCCAATATTCATGCACTATAAGATTCCTCATCGCCATAATTTGCTGCCACTTTACATTGGGATGATTTTCACGAACTTCTTCATAAATATTTTTAACAGCTTCACCTATAATAATAAAATTCATCATTACCGCGTCATAGGCCTGTTTATTATCTTTCAATCCTTTTTCGCTCTTCATACCAGAAACATATACATTGATCTTCTCAATGCAATCAAAGACATCTTGAATAAATAATTTTATTTCTCGTTTTTCACTCATATAATGACTAATTGACTTAATATTCTATCTTTAATAAGAGGTTTTATTCCGCTTTTGATGACAAGGTCTACTTTGTGACCTAATAGATCTTCGAGATAAAATTTCATTCGTGCGAATGCGAAAAGTCCGACACGAACTTTACGGTTTAGAACGATAGAAATATCAATATCACTATTCTCATTATTATCTCCTCGAGCGAATGAACCAAAAACTCCTATTTCTTCTACTCCATAGGTTTTATATAAATACTCTTTATTTTGAGCTATTTTTTGTTTAATTGTTTCAAATTCTATTGACATAAAAATATTATAACATACTATTCACCTTCATACTACCTCCCCATATTATACAACTGCCGTACTTCTGTTGCCGATAGCGCGCGGTTGTAGATGCGGACATCATCGAGGGAGCCGTTCCATTCTAATCCCCCACCTATCCTACTTCCAAGATGTAAATTACTCTGACCTGGAGAAAAATTCTGACCGCCCCATTGTGATGTTATGATTACTCCGTCAATATATAAAGATGCTCCATCAACATCTCCCGTATATGGCTCAACCAAAACAACATGGTGCCATTTTTTATCAAGTATATAGGTCCAACCTGTCATTGAATCTGTTGTATTATGTTCATTTTCATAACTAAATCCGTTATTTGAAACTGAATAAAACACTCCCACATCATGAGTATTATCAATATCTTGAGAGAATAAAATATGACTACTACTTATAACATCAACTTTAATCCATGAAGAAAAAGTATAAGCTCCAGTTAATGGTAATTGAGCGGATGTAGAGACTCGATCATCCCCCCCATCAAACTTCGCCCCTTGCCCCATTTTTCCTTGAGTATAGAAAGTAGAAGTAGCGATATTCATAGCATTCCCATTATTTCCATTTCCACTTTTATCTAATATTACCCCATTACGTATATCTTGATTATTGAATGTCCAGTAGCCGACTAAGCCGGAGTCTAATGAATTAACATTGGGTCTTAAGGTTTGTGTTTCTTGAAGTTTAGTGCCTGCGCTTTGCATGTATAACTGTTTTACTTCTGCTGCTGATAGCGCACGATTGTAGATGCGGACGTCGTCGAGAGAATTTGCAAAATATAGGCTTGTCCCTGCACGTGAACCAATCTTTCGTGTGTGAGTCCCATTATCCCAAGTTGTATTTGTGTAAGTTACTGTACCATCAGAAATTCCATCAAGGTAGAAAATCGCTTGGGAGCTTGAAATTTTAGTAACTGCAACATGATGCCATTTGTTATCAATAATATTAGTATTCCCTGATTGATATTCATTTCCTGTATATAAGGATAATTTTCCTATATTTATTCCACCTGTTGACCCTTGATTTATTCCAAATTCAACATTACTAAATACATTTCCAGAACTCCATATTTCACCTCCATCCTTAGTGACTTTAACCCATGCTAAAATTGTAAAATTACTACTTGAAAAATCAAAAATTGAATTATATGTAACATCCACATAATCATCCCCCCCATCAAACTTCCCCCCCTGCCCCAACTTACCTTGAGTATAGAAAGTAGAAGTAGCGATATTGATAGCATTACCATGATTACCATTGCCACTTTTATCTAGTATTACCCCATTACGAATATCTTGATTATTGAAGGTCCAGTAGCCCACTAGGCCTGAGTCTAATGAATTTACATTTGGTCTTAATGTTTGTGGTTCTTGGAGTTTAGTACCTGTGCTTTGCATATAGAGTTGCTTCACTTCTGAAGCAGACAGCGCGCGGTTGTAGATGCGGACATCATCGAGAATACCCTTAAAGAAAGCAGAAGAATCATTTGCTGCTCCTATAAAAAGATTTTCATCTGTATCAGGAATATAATTTCCTGAACCTGAAGTATTAACTGTTGTTGAGATTTGATTTCCATTTATATAAACATTAATTTCACTTACACTCGGATCATACATGGCTACAATATAATACCAAGTTGGAGTAGAACTAATAATATTACTTGCAAATTCATGTCTAATCAAATCAGTCTGTGTATCAAATGCAACATTAATTCCGTTAGTAGGATTACCTGAACCTCGATCATCAAGAGCGATAAAAAAACCATTTTCCATATTTGGACTTCCTGAATTATCAGCAAGAATAATTTTTACAGTTTCATCAAAATCTGAATTAGACACATACACCCAAAAAGATGTAGTAATACCGTTAGTTGCGCTTCCAAGTTTGGCTGAACCTAGGTTAACAACATCATTAGTCCCATCAAACCTCCCCGCTTGCCCGATCTTACCCGGCACATAGAAAGTAGAAGTAGAAATATTCATAAGGTTGCCATTATTACCATTTCCACTTTTATCTAGTATTACACCATTACGGATATCTTGATTATTGAAAGTCCAGTAGCCCACCAAGCCATTACTAAGAGACATAACATTTGGCGATACACCGATAATAGTGCCGGCAAGGGCAGTGGGGGAAAAGGCGAATAATCCTATAAAAAAGATAACTAAAAACAAAACAGCTGTTATCCCCATTTTTCTACATTTACTTGACAGATTGTATGTGTTTGATATCATATAGCTATATTTGGGGTTTACCCACGACTCTCGTCTGTAAGGTCGAGAGGTCTATTTTTAAGAAATGTAATATGTAATTTAGCATATGATTCTAATACTTTTTTAGTTTCATGTTCTTCTAACTCTCCCATCTTTTCTTTAAATCTTCTATAATCAAAAACTCTACCTTGTGATAAAACTATAGTCTGATTTTTACCACTAAAAATAACAGAGACATACCATGAACCTAATTTGACTTTTGTGGTAAGTGGTAATCCTAGAAAAGAGTATTTATCATACTTTTTGAAAATAAAAATAGGTCTAGTAAATTGTTCTCCTTTACCATTTACCTCTATACCAATATTTTCCCCTGTATGACACCACCAAATCTCACCCTCCTTAAAAAAGGGTGGTGTATGATTAGAATAGTGGATTTTCTTTTTAAATCCTATCCATTCAAGAAATTTTTTTATAATTTTTATTTCTCTTTTCATTATTTCTATTTTTTCCATGTCATTATATCTTGTACATTATTGTACAGGATAATTATCATTCCTAACTATTCCCCCTCATTGACAGCACTAGTATCGAATTTCCAGCTAGAAAGCACGGCTCTTAGGACTTCATCATATTTCATATATGTGCGTATTTGATATAGATTCCTATTGAATACGAACCATACTTCCCTACTCCTACCGTCAAATGTAGAATCATTGCTAATAAAAGCCACACCTTTCCCTGCATCACCTAGTATAACATCTTGTGGAGATTCTATGAGTAGATTAGGTAGATCCTGTCTTATCCTCTCTACTGTAAGAGCAGGTATGTCCTCGTCTATAGGACTGATACTAATCTGGAAACCTTTACCTGTAGATATTTCCTGTACCACTATATTTTCCATTCCATCTTCTGTAGTGAATGATGATGCAGAGAATGAACTAGGATAATCAAAAGTGAAATTCAATGTTGGATGACTATATGTCTCTGTTGTTGTAGCAATAGTAGATAATGTGGATTCAGCTGGTAGGAAAGCATCTTCTTTTTTATTTATAAAATATGCTATACCTATTACGATGATGACTATAATTATTATGAATTTTATCTTTTTTGACATGGTGTTTATGTTTATTTATTATTAATCTATTTTAATGGTTAATTATATACTATATTATATATTTTTATACACCGATCTTCCACATCCATTTCTCTAGAGAAGTCTTAAGATCTAATACCTATGTCTTTAAGCATGTTATTTTTGTTGTATTGGACAGAATAGGTCTTTTTTGTCCAGTACAGATAGTTTACTATACATCCCTAAATGAGTGTACCTAAAATAAGGGTCTTAGGGTCTAATTTATATTAAAAAATCAAGAAAATTCTCCTTATTTATAATATCAAATTTAGCTTCAGGATAATTTTCTGAAAAAATTTTTGGTGCAGAAGACTTTCCTTCTGACCATTTACATTCTATAGCTGTGAGAGCTCCGTTTAATTCTTTTATAATATCTATTTCTTGTCCTGTATGTGTACGCCAGAAATAATAAGTATCTAAAGTCCCATCTATATTACTTTTTTTCATAAGTTCCATAAAAATAAAATTCTCCCATAATGCACCAATATCATTACGTAATGAAATAGGATTAAATTGCGAAATAACAGCATTTCTTATTCCATTATCAAGAAAATAATATTTAGCTTTTTTCGATATTTCATTTCGCAGATTACGACTGAAACCTCTGACTTTCTTTATTATGAACATTTTTTCAAGAAGATCCAGATATTTTGCTACTGTCTTAACATCAGTCCCTGAGGTCTTAGCAATTTCATTTATAGATACTTCACTCCCAACTTGAAAAGCAAGACATTTAGTAATATTTAATAGCATATCTGGGGAACGAACAGCTTCTAATGCGAGAGCATCCTTGAATAAATATGATGAAAACAATTCTGTTAATATTTTTTTCTTTTTTTCAATATCCAATTCATTTAACACTTCAGGATACGAACCATATATAAGGAAATTCTCCAAATTCCACTTGAGTTCAACAGAACTCATCTCTATCTCTCCTTGAGATAAAGGAAGGAGGGTTAATGTGAAGTGACGACCAGTCAATGGCTCACCTATTTTATTAGACAAATCAAGTGATGATGAACCAGTTAAAATAATATTTTTCTCAGGAAAAGCATCAATCATCATTTTCGCTCCGAGGCCTATTGATGGTATGAATTGTGCCTCATCAATTGCAATAATTTCATGTGGACGAGCGAATTCAAGAATACTATCTCTTTTTTCAGATTGAAATATGTTTCTTAAATTGATATCGTCACCAGTAGAAATAAAGACCTTTTTAGCAGATTGTGTCTTTATATATTCATTAAGAAGAGTTGTTTTACCAACTCGTCTAGGACCATAAATGACCAAGACTCTTTTTGGCTCTAATTCATGTTTTATATCTTGTTTTCTCTTAAATTTCATACTTTTTATGGTATCATAATACCTCATATTCTGTCAAATATATGGTATGTGGACAACTATATAATTAGAATAATGTTTTCATTTAGAAATCTTTATCTGGCTTATAAATTATATAGTTGCTTCACCTCGCTTGCCGACAGCGCGCGGTTGTAGATGCGGAGTTATTATAAAATTTTTAGATTTTTGGTTTTTTACTTTCAATAAAAGAAACATAAGACTTACCAAAAATACGGAAGATGTCTGGGGCAATACGACCATATGCGACAACCTTTTTCTTTTCTATAGTATCATACCCATGAACTAATTTATTTCTAAATTTAGCCATTTCTTCATGTGCTTTAGAAAATGACTCTTCTATAATCCCGTGTTCTCCAAGAGCTATAATAACCTCTGCGTATGATGGGGGATTCTCATGATATTCCTCTGCAAGAATGTGGGCGCCAATATCTAAAATAATTTGAATTGAAAGCTGAAGCATATGTTCCAATGAATAATAGAGATGTGTTTCATTTATAATATCTTTATCTGAATATTTTAGAAAAATATCCTGAAGAAAATCTGTATGAGTCTTGAGTTGGAAAAGTTTATCTTGTATCAATTCTTCATGAAGTAAAGTCATATATTAAAATTATATAAATAAATATGGTAATGCTTGGCGCTGTATCGCTCGTAATGGTTTAGTATCTTCATAATCTCTTCGTGCATAATCTGCTATTCTATTGCGAAGCATTTCATCATTAGCAAATAATACAGATCCTTCACCAAGTGTGATGATATAGCGTAGTAAAGGACTTTTTATTATTGGTACATTTATAACATCAGCTTTATCTCTCCCTCCAAATTTTTTCTCTAGACCATTTCGTATCTCTTCAATACGGGATTCCTGAATGTCTTGTGGCATATCATGTGGAAAAGCCACACCCACATCAATATCGCTCAGGGGCCCTGCTGTACCACGAGCATATGAACCAAAAAGGTAGCCAATAATAGCTCCCCGAGATTGCATAAGGGAAATTATTTCTTGCTTTTGTTTATCAGTTAATTTTTCACTTTTCATAAAAGCATTATACCATATTTCTTTATTTCCCCTTACCTCCCCATATTATAGAGTTTATGTTTATTCTTAAATTTCATATTATTTATGGTATATGATACCTCATATTCTATCAAATATATGGTATGTGGATAACTATATAATTAGAACAATGTTTTTATTTAGAAATCTTTATTTTGCTTATAAATCATGTCTAAAGGGTAAAAGTAACTCTTTATCAGCACTTGAATTTGAGAAAAATCTAGAGAAAAATCTATTGATGATGAGTAAGGAACTCTGTGGAAAAACTTATATACCTGGTCCATTTTCATGTTTCCCTATTACTGACCCTAAACTTCGTGAGGTTTGGGCGGCGGATTTCAAAGATAGGATTATTCATCATTTACTCGTTTCATATATAGAACCAAAATGGGAGAAAATATTTATATATGATTCATATGCTTGTAGAACTAAGAAAGGAGCACATAGAGCTATTAAGAAAATAAAGA
>CAZDRC010000013.1:0-5627 GCA_964507965.1 uncultured Candidatus Saccharibacteria bacterium | reverse complement strand
TCATCCAAAAAAGACTATTCTTCAACAAGCTAAAAAAGGTATAAATTTTCTAGGCTATATAATATATCCAGAATATACTCTTTCAAGAAAAAGGGTTGTCGAAAACATTCGTGCAAAATTAAACTATTTCAATAAAATACTGGTCAATACCTCTAATATTGAAGAAATTGAGAAAGTAGTAAAGAAAGCCCAAGCCGTAATAAACTCATATTGGGGACATTTCAAATATGCAGATTCTATTTGTCTAAAAGATAAACTGTACAGAAAACATTTCAAGGAATTGAAAAAATATCTTATAAAATCAGAAAACGGAGCGCATTTCATAATTAAAAAAGGTATTTTCCCTATAGAATAGTGGGTAAAATACCTTTTTTAAAGACAACTAGGGACGGAAGATAGCACGAAACCTGTTACCATTATTAACATTATTGTTATTGATGTTAGAACAGGCGTTATTGCCAGCAATCCTAGCATTGTTGTTGTTGTTCTGCTCGGAGAGCCACTACGAAATTATGCTTTTATTCTAAGAATAATCTATAAATGAATTCACCCGAAAGTGCGTACATTTATGTTTCATATATTCCGAAATAATAATTGAAAAATATTTCGGCGATAAAAGCTGTTATCTTTTTGCACACTCTATATTGCCATAGCAAATACAGACTCTGGCTATTACATAATAGCATGTTTTCATTACTTACATTGGTCATTGATCCATTTTTTCCAACCATTAATCTGTTTTCCCATTTCTTCAAATTTCTCTGAAATAAGACCTAATAATTCTGGAGAAATATTCTTTAGGTCACACGATATCCTCAAATAAATTCTGAGCTTTTCTACTTTCATAATTAGAATATCTATATATTCTAATTTATTGATATTTTGTAAGGAATTAATTTTAATAATTAGATCTATAATGTCATGTGAATTATTTTTTATATGTTCGCCAAGTGTATATTTATATTCTTTCTTGAAATTATGAGTTATTTTATACATTTCTAGACACAGAATATATGCTGATTTGAATAGTGGTAAATGATCATACCTAGCCATACGAAATAATAAAATAATTTAAATAAAAAAATGATTAAATATGGGATAACTAGGGACGGAAGATAGCACGAAACCTGTTACCATTATTAACATTATTGTTATTGATGTTAGAACAGGCGTAAAAGCCAGCAATCCTAGCATAGTAGTAGTTGAACTGCTCGGAGAGCCACTCATAAGAACCATAATTACCTAGATCAATAAATTCATCTGTTCTACCAACCTGCCCTCCATAAATTCCGAAAGACTTATTACTAGATGTAGCATTGTATGTCGTTTCATAATTTGCCCCTCCGTCTTTGTATCCACAGTAGCCGAAGAAGTCTGAGCTAGTAGGGAGACGGGTGCCTTTCCATTCTGCTAGAGCTTTCGGATCTAGGGGACCATTATTACCTCTTAGTTCATCATTATCATCACCGTCTACATCGCTAGTAATATTATAGCTAGCATGAGGTATAAGATAGATAATCTTGAAAACTGAACCTATACCTGGTGTACCTCCTGTCCATTCACCCACCGTTATAACAGTCTTTGTATTGCTTTCTATTCTGCCATAGCCACCAGAACCAGTACCGCTAGTGATGAGCACCTTCTGCCCTACCCATTCATTCTGCTCCATTACTAGACTAGAATCTGTAATAGTCGTCGCATCTGCTCCTGTAGCAGTACCACTCCTCACTGCTCTATCTATCTCCCTAGGAAGCAGGTCTCTCTTACCATCATAACAATCAGTCTTTGCAAGCGCTATAGCTCCAGAGCCGGCCTGTCCACCAGCACTAGGATATGAACCCCATACTACAGTTCCACTAGGGAAATTCCCAGTACATGTCCAGTCTCCTATCCAGCTATTATCATAATCTGCGAATCCATCTCGCAGAACAGAGAAAACAGATGTATCATCTGGAGTGCCACAGCTAGATGCATAGGTGGTGGAAAGCCATGAACCATATACAGTGATAGTGTCTGAAGTATTAGACTTTACCACTCCCCAACAGGTCGAGGCTGTTCCAGAAGTTATTTTTACTACCATATTGGCATATTTATCCACTAGCCAGCCAGCACTTGCTAAAGTTATTGTATTGGCGCTACCTGCTGTAGCAGACTGTGCAGTGATAGATGTCGTAGCTATCTGCTCTGCACCGTTCCATGAGAGTAGTGAAGCAGTAGTAGCGGCAGTCTGTATACATACACCGTCCTCTGGATCTACAGTATCTCCATCGCCATTACCATCTTCGAACCATGCCCATTCAGATACACCAACTGCATCGCAATTTGCTTTATTTAATACAGTAGAACCAGAACCAGTGAGATTCCTGACCCAGCCAGAGCCGGGATAGCCCTTTGGATTATTTGCAATTAGTGTTCTACCAGTCTGGGAAATAAGAGTCGTGCGCACTACAGCTTCTACACTATTCCATATTATCCGTATAGGACTAGCGAATATTATGAATGAAGCTATTGTAATAGTTGTAATGAGAATATATTTCTTGTATTTTTGTGATCCTTGAAATTTTTTGAATTTTTTTAACATGGTTTTTTTATTATTTTATTTTCTATTATTTATTTTAAATTTAAAAGTATAAGTCTTATATATTCATCATAATCTCCAATATTTTTTCTTAAATTTTCTACAAAAGCAACAGGCTTTACATCTTCGTATTGATGTACTATGCGATTTCTTAATCCTACTGATTTACTTATTCTATTTGAAAAATCTTCTGTTAATAGACCGTGTTCCCCGAGAGTAGTGAAAGTACTTTGTAAATCATCCGGAATACCGAATCCACCTTCTTTAATAAAATGATGATTGATATCAATAGCATAATCAACAATAAGCTGAAAATAACGCTCTAGAACTGCTAGAGTATCATTGGAATGAAGAATCTCTTCATTAGACAATTTCAGTTTACTTTGAATTCTATCCAAGTTTTCTTTTATTCGTTCAATTTTGGAGATAATAAATGTTTTTTCAATTGTCATAAATTATATTTTATATTATGTTTTAGATACTATATTCCTTAAGAAGACGATTGAGCTTTAGATCATACAAAAACATATTTTCATGTAGTCTTTTTATTGCATAAGAATAAAAATTGGGAAATATCACTTTATTTTTTGAGAAAAGAATCATAGCTTTTTTCATTATTTGATACATAAATGTGGGTGAAGTTTTATTGAGATAGACAACATCTACTGCCTCAGTACCGAAAAGAGGAGCTATTGCATTACCTAATGATATTTGATCTTCAAAAGAAAGTGATTCATCTTTTATATATGCAATATCTACATCACTGTATTTATTAGCTGTATTATCAGCCCGTGAACCAAAAAGAACAATCATATCTAGATTATATATATGAGCTAATTCTGTGGCTTTTGACTTTATATTCTCTATATTATTCATAATTTTATTGTAACATAATATCCATATTTCATATAACTTTTAACTTTATAACTTACCCTAAACAGGGTGCTATTAGGACATCATACTATCCTAAATAAGGCAAATTAGGGATAAATGCTGTTAAGGTGTCGGTGCAGACTCAGGTGCCGGTGCAGGAGCAGGTTCTGGTGCGGGAGCTGGTGCAGGTTCAGGAATTGATTCTTCAGGTGCTAGAGCTGGTTCTACTGGAGCTGGCTCAAGTACAGGATCAGAAGTTGTGGTAGGTACTGGTGTTTCTGTAATAGGATCTGGTGCAAGTTCAGGGGCGAGTACGGGTTCAGGAGATGGTGTTGGTTCAGAAGCTGGAATAGTAGGAGCAGATGGAGTAGATGTAGCTATTGGATCTGATATAGGAGTAGTTGTAGCTGGAGAAGATACTGGAGCTGGATCAGAAACTATAGGAATAGAAACTGGAGCAGGATCAGTGATAGATGGGGTGGTAGTAGTAGAGCTAGTAGGTGTAGATGATGCACTGATTCCACCAGCGCTTATTAGCAAGCTCTTCAATTGCTCTTTATTTATACATATATCATCTACACAGAGCTTCTCTTCTATATGCAATTCTTTTACAAATATTCCCTTTATACTAGTCATAGCAGATGATAGGAAATCCATAAATGAACTGAATATTTTACTTAATATAGGTGTAGATGAAGCGATAGCATCAGCAGTAGTAGAGGCAATAGAATCCAATATTGTTGTTGAAGCGAATAGATTCAATGTATTCTCATTTATAAGATCAATAGTAGTTGAAGAAAGATTATTTATTCTATCATTTAGTCCTACTATAGCTAGATTAGTATTCTTCATTGAAGCTGTCAATTCTCCCAATGATGCTTCTGTACTATTCCTCGATGTGAATAGCAATTCTGCTGTAGATGAAGCTAGAATATCGACATATTCAGAAAGCGAATTTATATCTTTACCGAAACATTGATTACCCTGATAACATACATCGCCAGCTAGGGAAATATTACCCTTCTCATCAATAGTCATCACATCCTCACTTTTTTGATTTCTCAATAATAGTCCTTGTGTAGAGCTTGCACTGAGCGGAGCCTCAGTAAAGGTGAAATTGTTTGCAAAGATCAAGTCACCAGCATAGGAATTCGTAGCGCGAAATGTACCATTTACATATAGATTACCATTAATTGTAGATGTTGCATTATTTGAATCTGTAGTTGAGGCTGTGAATATACCATTATTTAGTATTTTGAATAATGTACTTGAAGCACTATTGACTACTTCGAATGTACCTTCTGTACCAGTACCATTACCGAATATTGTAAGCTTCGATGATGGTGGAGTACTACTACCGATAGAGATTCTAGGGTAATCATTCATAAGATTTCCATTACCAGCAGAGAGACCATAGACCATGATAGTTGTACTACCATTGAGTGATGCAGTGTAACCTTGTGGTGTTCCTTCAGGAGCACTTTCAAGTAATAGATCTGTCCATGTGACCATACCGGCATCTGTATCAAATTCCAAATTTCCTGTTGTCAATGAATCTATAGATGTTATTCCAGTTGAGAAGTCATAAACTAATGAGCCATTGCCTACATTGAGTCCCCCCGCAAAAGTAGAGGTTGCTGTAGTAGATGTAGCATGGAAATATTCTGCTACTACTGGGCCGACTACAGATAGCTTTGCATATGGGGATGTGGTGCCGATACCGACATTACCTTCTGCATTCCAGATACCATTACCTGGGAAGAATGCTGCACTGGATACAGAGAGAGCGGTAGTAGATGCATATGGGAATATAGAGGCAGTAGAGGATGTAGCGGTAAAGTATGGTGCAATTAGAGTAGAGTATAGAGTAGAACCAGTAGATGCGAAGTTTGCTATTCCCGCTATAGATAATAGTGTTCCCGGAGATGTGGTACCTATTCCAATATTATTATCAAAATTATTGATCACTAATTTAGATGTACCGACAGTCAGACCACCAGCAAAAGTAGAGGTTGCTGTTGTAGTCGTCGCTACAAAGTATGAAGCATCAATATATGAAGTGAAATGTCCATTACCAGTTACATCTAGACTATATGCCGGAGCATTATTACCAATACCGACTCCATAAGATGAGAATCCTCCTGCACCATCACCATTTGCATAGACTGTAAGCATA
>CAZDRC010000012.1:0-15060 GCA_964507965.1 uncultured Candidatus Saccharibacteria bacterium | reverse complement strand
GAACGAATGGGTCTTTTCGCTTTCAAAAGCCCTTGCATTTGTTGACGTTCCTCGAGGAGGACCCGAAAGAACTTGAGACCATCCCGAGGGTAAGTAACACTTCCCCCGAGAAGGAGATTGGCTTCCGGACCCCATGGCCCATTGGCATTCAGGGCACTCTGGAGAATCATATTCTGATCCTCAGGACCCTGAACCAGGGTAACTGCAATCCGATCTCCATCGCCGACTCGCCTCACGGAGAGTTGTGGCCTGACAATCACTGGCGGATGAACGTACAGAGTACGCTTCGCCGAAGTGATGACGTTCCCACTATCGTTAAGAAGCTTGACGGTGAACTGGATACGGAATCCACCGACCCATCCCGACCAACCGATGTAGTTATTCACATCATCGATGGTCTTGTATGTCGGATCAGATGAACCGAACACAAAGTACTTACTTTGCATGCCGATGTAAACCAACTTATTCACTGTTAGTGAACTGGCTGACCCAAACGGCAATTGCACTCCGGTACTATTCACGATTCTGACTCCCCTTGCCCTCTCGCCATAAATGGCGTTCACGGCAGGGCGATGTTCATTCTGAAGTGAGTTACGGTTTTCCATCACTCCACCGCCTTTATCCAAAACCTCGAATGAGGTCTCTTCAAAGACGACATTGCGAAGCGAGAGCTTCTCCCCACTACTGTCCGTAGCAAAGAGTGAAAACCACAGAATTTTGTCATCCTGGGTCGCATCCGTCGTTGATCTGGCGATCATATCGGCAGTGAGATGATCTCCGACAGAAAAGGCTTCAAAGCCATTCTCCGCCAAAGCCCAGTCCACCTTGCCGACGGCACCGTTGTCGTAGTTCCCAGCAGTATTGATAGGAGTTGTAAGACAAACTGGTTGGAGGACTACCTCCCCCGCCCAGACATTGAAACCCAAGAGGGTGACCAACAGAACCAACAAACTGACAACGAGCTTCTTCATATTGAACTATCCTTTCTCTGCTTTTCAGGCAGATGTAGGGGGTTAACTAACATACCGACTCTGCCATTACCCTAGCATTAAATAGTAATTTTGTCAACTAGTTTATACCAGTCTATATTATGCAATATTAGGTTATAATAATGATATAAAAATATGAATATAACCTATGCACTTCTAATAGGCGTCGTACCAACTCTATTATGGCTGTGGTTCTGGCTAAAAGAGGATAATCTACATCCAGAACCTCGCAGTATTATCGCTATATCATTCATTGCTGGATGTACTTCTGTCATAGTTGCTATTATTGTAGAAGGATTCTTCAAAGATATTATTGTAGGAAATGAAACATTTCTATATATTGCATGGGCTCTAACAGAGGAGCTAGTGAAATTCACCGCTATAGCAATAGTTGCTCTACGTAGTATACATATGGATGAACCAATAGATGCGATGATATATAGTATAACCGTCGCTCTCGGTTTCTCTGCATTAGAAAATGTATTTTTCATTTTATTCGGAGCAGGCACAGGAGAATTATCCAATATGATAATCACTAGTAATCTGCGATTCCTAGGAGCTACTCTAGTACATGTAGTATCTTCTGCATCTATTGGCTTCATGATAGGATTATCATTCTATAAAAATTCTTTTACAAAAGTATTTTCTGTAATTATAGGAGTTATCCTCGCTACGGTATTGCATGCATCATTTAATTTAGCTATAATAAATGCATCAGATATGAATGCACTCAAGGTCTTCGGATGGGTATGGTTCTCCGTCATTATCCTTATGATACTTTTCGAAGAAGTGAAAAATATTAAACCAAAAGCAGTATTATAAATTTTTATACTAAAAAATATAAATAAAATAACATGGCAAAAGAAAAGAAATCATTTTTCGAGAGATTAACAGGATCAGTCCGTGTTAATGATGATAATGATATAGTTGAAGAAAGAGATACTAGAAGAAATACTGTTATAAATAATAGTAGTATAAATAATACTGCAGACTTGATAGAAGAAGAAAAGGAAGGTGAATTGACTGTCGATGTATATCAGACTCCAGAGATGATAGTATTGAAGACTATGATAGCAGGAGTGAGACCTGAAGATCTCGATATTTCTATTACTCGCGATATGATAAGTATAAAAGGTAGAAGAGAGGAAGAGAAAATCGTAAGGGATGAGGATTATTTCGCAAGAGAATTATATTGGGGTATGTTTTCCCGTACTATTTCTCTACCTTCAGAGATTGATGTGGATGAAGCAGAAGCTGTAGAGAAACATGGTCTACTCATATTGAGACTTCCAAAATTGGATAAAAGAAAGCAATCAAAGCTCAAAGTGAAAGCAATTTAATAAATAAAACTCTGAATTGATTCGGGATTTTATTTTTTGTGCCAAGGCCCAGGATCGAACTGGGGACCCTTCCCTCTTCAGGGGAATGCTCTACCAACTGAGCTACCTTGGCATTTATTTATTTTCAATAAAACTATCTTAGAAGATCTCCGAAATTCTGACTGAGATTCCTTACTGTATCTGAATTTCCACCTATTTGATCTGTAAGACCTAGTAGCATATTCATATATGGTTGTATGAAATAATATGCACCGAATGACATTAATATTATGACTGCCCAATAGAAAACCTTCATGGCAGTACCTATACGAGCCCTTCTCTGTAAGGAATGCAATAATTCATTATTCTCTTTTGCTAGAGCATATGTATTCTCAAGATATGACCTTTCCTCTGGACTCATGTGAAATAGTATAGCAAATATATAAGAAAAAGGAAGAGTAGTACTGTGCCCCTGGCCAGAATCGAACTGACATCAAATTCTTAGGACGAATTCGTTCTATCCATTGAACTACAGGGGCTGTGCTATTAATCTAGCACATTATTATGAATTAGTTTATACCAGCAGCTTTTACAAATTCCTCTTCATCGAATCCTATAATTATCTTCCCTTCAACATCTATTACAGGAACACCCATCTGACCACTCTTATCTATCATTTCTTTTCTCTTCTCTAGATCAGTGACTACATTATAATCAGTGTATTTTATATTGTGAGCATTCATATAGTCCTTTGCCATATGGCAGAAATGACATGTGGGAGTTGAATATATTGTGATGTTTTTCATTTTATATTTCTATATTATTTATATATTAATAAAGAGAATTATAACATAGAAAATAGGATTTATAATAATTTGAATGTTTTCAGTGCGGGTACGGGGAATCGAACCCCGATCTCAACCTTGGGAAGGTCGCATTCTACCACTAAACCATACCCGCAATTTATTGCTATTTATTGACGATACATTATCATAGCCCAAACCATGATAGGAATCTATCAATAAAACCCATTTCGCTTTTTTGTTGTATTTTCATCTTACTAATACTTTTTGTAGTTGTAGATCCATCATCTACTATTACAGCTAGATATTCCCCCTCACGAGCGACACGGAACTTGCTCCTTATCTCTGATTCTATACCTGTATCAGTCTTCAGATATCCGACATTCTGGGCTAGATTCTTCTCTCTTTCTATTAATTTCTCAACCTCATTTTTCTGTTTAATAAGATTATTATAACTAATAATCTCTTTACTATATGCACCATAAAGCGCCTTCAGAAGTACGAATAATATAATAAAAAGAATGATAAGTATAGCTGGGGAATACAGTATTCTTTTGAATTTCCTATTATCTTTATTTATCATATTATCTATAGTATACTATGACTTATATATGTTATTCCAACAAAATACACAGAAATTCTTCCGAATATTGATGTTTGTAGTAGGAGTGCTTATTATAATAAGCATGATAGCTCTATATTTACCTAGGAGTTAATTCGCCCTCATCATCTTTATGAATACTTCATGAGGAATATTGACCTTACCTATTTCCTTCATTTTCTTCTTCCCTTCTTTCTGCTTTTCCCATAATTTCATTTTCCTAGTCCTATCACCACCATACATGTGTTGAGTAACATCTTTCTTCATACCAGAAATCGTTTCTGAAGATATTATACGCCCTAGGGCCTTGGCCTGTATCTTCAAAGTAAACATTTGCCTAGGCAATATCTTATGGAGTTTCTCTACTGTAGCCTTAGCCTCCTCCTCTAATCTATTACGAGAAACTACTCTAGTGAATGCTATTACTGGCTCATCTGCTACTAGAATATCCATACGAGCGACATTGGCTTCACGGAATTCCCCTATTTTATAAGAAATAGAAGCGAAACCAGAAGAAATACTCTTTATATCATCGAAGAAATTCCTCATAAGTTCCCGTAACGGCATAATAAGAGTAAGCGATGTTCTATGATCTCCAAAATTCTCTGTCATAGATACCTCTCCCTCATGTTCGAATATGGATTGCATTATTATTCCTATATATTCTCCTGGAGTAATAATCTTCACTGTGACTAAAGGTTCGAGAATTCTTTTTATATCATGATCTTCTGGGAAAAGTGCAGGTGAGTATATAGTTACAATCTTCCCATTTTTCAATTCCACATTATAAGTAATACTTGGAATAGTCACTACTAGATTGAGATTAAATTCCCTTCTCAGACGTTCTGTAATAATCTCTAGATGAAGCATACCAAGGAAGCCAGAACGGAATCCTCTGCCCAGAGTTCCAGAAGCCTCTTCCTCATATGTAAATGAGGAATCAGAAAGACGAAGCTTGCCCAAGGCCTGACGTAGAGAATTGAAATCATCCTGACTCTCAGGATATATAGAAGCCCAGACTACAGGAGATGGATTCATATATCCCATAAGAGGAGGTAGAGTATCATGAATAGAAGATACAGTATCTCCGACAGATGCTATGCCGGGTTGCTTTATTCCCGTGACTATATATCCTATCTCTCCAACATTGAGACTATCTCTAGGCGTATTCTCTGGAGTGAAAATACCGACTTCGAGAGCATGGAATTTCTCATTAGAAACTTTGAAAAGTAATTGATCATTACGCTTCACACTACCATTCATCACTCGGACGAAGACTATTACACCTTTATGATTGGAATATTGGAAATCGAAAACAAGAGAGCGGAATTCATCTGTATTATCTCCTGATTTAGGACTCGGTATCTTCTTTATCACTTCATCCAGAAGATCTATCACACCCTCACCTGTCCTACCAGAGACTTGTAGAATATCTTTCTTATCACAAGATAATAATTCACAGACTTCATGTACTACTTCATCTATACGAGCAAGTGGTGAATCTATTTTCGAAATAACTGGGATAATAGTGAGTCCTGATTCACGAGCCATATTGAGAGTAGTGAGAGTCTGTGCTTGCACCCCCTGTGTAGCATCTACTAATAGTATAGAGCCCTCTACAGCAGATAATGCACGAGATACTTCATAAGAAAAATCAATATGCCCTGGAGTGTCAATCAGATTCAATATATGATCTTTCCATTGCATTCTCACTGGTTGCATCTTTATTGTTATACCCCTCTCACGCTCTAGCTCCATACTATCCAGTACTTGCTCCTGCATTTTACGCTTCTCTATAGTATTAGTAAGCTCTAACATTCTATCTGCCAGAGTACTTTTGCCATGATCTATATGGGCTATTATAGAGAAATTGCGAATATTATTGGAATTCATAAGGTATGGCTATATTAACAGAAATATATAGCATCTACAAACCTTCTTGATCTGGAACCACGACCTTGGCCTTCCAGAATTTATGATGAAGTGTTTCGTATATTTCTATCAATTCTCTACTTTTAAGTAAATTCAATATAATAACCCATGAAATAATTCCTACTATACCAGCACAGAATCCCTGAAGAAATACTCCTAGAGCCTTATCGAGAGTGAAGAAAATATTGAAAAATCGAAGAGATAAGAAAGTAATATATCCCATGATTATAGAGGCAGCGAAACTCTGGAATAGAGTAGCGATAACAGGTTTCGTGAAGCCGGGATAATCTCTTTCGAATATATGCCATAGTAGATAAGTATTGAGAAATATTCCAATAGAATATGCCATGGGTAGGACGATAACACTCGTACCATCTTGATTTGATATTTTCAATAAATCTTCTAGGAAATAGGCGAAGATAGGATAATTATAGAATGCCTTTAGGAATACATAGCCGAGTAATACTATAGATAATGCGGATATAATATTGACTATGAGTGGTTTCGTAGTCTTACCAACTGCATAATATGCTCTGACGAAAAGCAGAATCAGACTTTGTCCTAGAACAGATAATATAAATACAGCTAGGGCTGCGGCAGTAAGACGTGTATCTGACCAATCGAATTGACCTGCTCCGTATATCGTACGCACGATCTGCGCTCTGAGAACAATAAAAAGTATGGTAATAGGTATTGACCAGAATATAATATGTCTAGCAGATTCTATCATCTTATCTAGGAATTCCTTATGCTCACCTTCTACGAAGAATTTCGATAATGTAGGAAATATAGCTGAAGAATAACTGACTCCAATAATAGAAAGCGGAACAGATTGCAGATTATACGCCAGACTAAATATAGATATAGATCCACCAATCATAAATGATGCTAATGCTACTAGGAAGAAAGTAGATATCTGATTAGAAGAAAGGGTCAATGTTCTCGGTAATGATAGTAATACAACTTTCTTTATCGCTTTCCAATCAATATGAATACTGAGACTAGGAAAAATACCTTTATGCATAATGAATGGTATCTGTATAGCCATATGCATGAATGCTCCTAGGACGACTCCATATATTAATCCATATAGACCGAATATAGGATAGAGGAATAGAACACCAATAATAATACCAATATTATATACGAGAGGACTCAGAGCATAGACAAGAAACCTCCTATACATCTGTGTTATGCTAGAAAAGAAATTGGAAAGGCCGAGAAATATAGGAGATAATAATAATATACGAGTAGATACTACAAGCTCATGGAACATCTGATCATTCACGAAACCTGGTATAAATATTCCGATAAGAGAAGGCGCGAATATGAATACGATTGCACTCGTAATAATTATTACCAAGAAAAAAACTGAAAATATACTATCCACGAATTTATTCCCTCCATCACTGTCTTTACCTATCCTATCTAGGAAAAATGGTATGAGAACAGAAGCAGAAACTAGAGAGGCAATAGAAGCGAATATTAGATCAGGAATACGGAATGCTGCATAATATATATCTAGAATATGTCCTGCACCGAATGTATATGCTAGGAGCTTATCTCTTATAAGAGCTAATATCTGAGAGAATATCGCAAAAAGAGCAAGAAGATATGCTGCCTCATGAAGGCCTATTATTTCCTTCGTAAATATAGAGAATATTCTTTTCACCATTATATTATGACTTCTATTCTATTGATCCTTCTTCTACTACTGTCTCTGACTTTGACTTACTACTTTCATCTACTGGTAGAGTCTTCCTTTTCTCTGGCTTATTGTCAATAGGTGGCTCAACATTAGCAAATGGTGATTTGCCAGATCTAAGATTATTGAGAATAAATGCTACTTCCTGACTATCAGGATTGGTCTTTGCAAGTTCTTCGAATTGAGCTAATGCTAGATCATCCCTGCCAACTTTATTATAAGAAAGTCCTAGGAAATATCGGGCATTAGCATATTGACTATCTATAGCCACAGCTCTCTCGAGTGCCTTGATAGCTTCCTCATAATTCTTATCATTGAATTCTAGAAGACCTAATTGCATGAATAATGTCTGATCATTCGGATTTATTTGTGTGGCAAATCTAGCAGAGATAATAGCGTCTTTAATCTGACCATTACTTACTTGGACTTGTGAAAGTAGGAAAACAGCCTCTGTATAATTCTGTTTTAATTGCAATGCTCTGCCTATATACTGTTGTGCACCAGCGAAGTCACTATTGGTAGCCAATAATCTCGCCAAACCTAGATATAAAGATGGTGAATATTTATTCAAGAATATTGCATTAGCATAAGAATTTTTTGCATTCTCATATGCATTCTCAATCTTCAGAGTTGAGGCCATTTCGGAAACCCTAGCTTCTTCTAAAAAATTGTAATAATTCGTAGGATCAATAATCTGTGCTTTCTCTGTATATTTCATCGCATCTTCTATTATCTTCGCTATCTTATTTAGAGATTCCTGACTAGGAGATGCCAATGTACCGCTATTCTGCAAATCTTTTATTGTATTGTTTAATTTCAATATATTAGTTTCAGAAAGAGCTTGATAATATACATCAATTTTGTCGAAGGAAAGTGCTTTATTGAATTTTACTTCTGCATTATCTGCATTACCAGAAACATTCAATTCCTTTATTCCACTTTGGAAATATGATATTGCCATAAGTTTCTTAGTATATAGACCTAGCCACAATACGAATATGACAGTAATAATCATATATAGATATGGTAGATATTTCTTTAACTTTGTGAATCTATTCGGAATATCCTGTTCTGTATTATTATTCTCGCCAATGAATAGAGTAGCGACGAATATACCAGTGAATACAAATGTCATGAAGAATATAGTATGAGAAGGTATATAGACTAGATTCATAAGCCATAAGAATAGAGCGATAAAGAATGATGAGATAATGAAGAATTTCTTTGTTAGATCTTGATATTGTTTCTTCAATGATCTTATACCCTCACGGATGAAGAATATTAGGAATAGACACCAGAGCAATACTCCGATAAGTCCCTGATTGACTATGAATGTCGGTATCATACCGAAGCCTAGAATAAATTCTGTACCCCAATATGGTGTAGGATTAATATCCTGATAAGGTTTGAATTTCAGAAATTGATAATTGAAACGGTTCGGACCTGCACCTAGTAATGGCGATTCCTTTATCGTATCAGAAGCCACATCTAAAGTGAGTTGCCATGGAAGAACTACCTCAGCATGCTGTATATTCAATGCTTTTGAGAGATTAGCTGTATAAGAATTAGCTTTCCATGCTCCGAATATTGCAATAATCAAGATTATTAAAGAAAATATAGATACTCTAGAGAATATTCTTTTTATTCCACTTCCCTCTGGAACCTTCGTATAGAATTCATATATAATAATACCTAAAACAGTAATAGCTATAATTGCCCATAATAATTTGAAATCTATAGCAAGTAATAGGAAACCAGAAATGATAAGAGAAACATATAGTATTATCTTGGATAATTTTGCAAGTGAAAGGAACTTTATTCCGAATAGAGATATGAGACCCAATATACCTGTAAATATTGCAAAGTCATACCATTTACCAATAAGAGTAGATGTTGGAGAAGTTAATATACCGAATTTCATGAAATCAACGCCACCTAATAATCTAGTGATATGGAATAATACTAGAATCATAGATGAAGCTAGAACTGCTATGTATATACTGAATATGGCATCTTTATCATTCTTCATAAGATAGGTAACTAAAAAGAATGCAGAGAACATTAGGAATAGGAAACTAGCTGTTGTTATCTCGAACCCTTGACCAATGAAGGATCTGATAAAGCTTGTACTAGAGAATGTGGATAGGGTAATAGAAATAGCTAGGAGAATAATAGAATATATTATCGTATTCCGGTGAAATGTGAAATTACGATTGAGTATTGAGGAAATCAAACAGAAAATACAAGAAAGCAATATTCCGATACTTAATAGTCCAACTTTAATAATATCAGATGGGAAATATATTGATGGTACGAATATAAGAGGAGCAAGAAATATTGTTGCTAATAATATATATAGGGATGCTTTCTGTAGTCTATTCTTATTAGTCGACTTCGACTCTGTACTATCATTACTGTCAGTAGGGGTATTGGTATCCTCCACCTTAACACTGTCATCATAATGCGTTGTTGGTAAATCCATTTTTTTTATTAATTAATTACTATTAAATATTTATTAGCTATTATATCAAAAAACTTCCCTATAAGGGAAGTCTTCTGATTTGACATGTCTATAAGCCGAATTCTGTATGTTTGCACACGATAATCATTTATCTGGGATTGACTTCACAATCAACCTCAAGCGGCACTCCGGATCTCTCCGGCACGGCCTTGCACTGGGGTAAGGATTTTGCCGTTTCACTCTATATGTTTCCATATAGACTCGTCTCTGTTCGCACCTCGCACCTCACGGTGGACGGGTATTACCCGCTACCTTGCTGTATGGTTCACACCATACCAGTGTTCGGACTTTCCTCTATATTATCTATTCAAAGAACATATAATACAGCGATTATCTGACATGTACATATATTATACCAGATATAAGTATATTTTGCAAGACTATTCTATATTATTCTTTGGATTCTTTTTTAGAATTATTATCAGTATGCGCCCTTACATCTACCTCATAGCTAGTGTTCTGTGATTCGAAGAAATTAACAAGTTCATAGACATCTGTAGCAGTTGTCATCCACTTTGCTGGATTGGTTACCTTGTAATATGCTTCGAAACCGAGTTCTTCTAGACGTCTATCTGCAACATATTTCACATATTGATTTACATAATCTGCATTGAGACCTAGTATGCCATTCGGGAATAGATCTTTATTATAATCAACTTCTCTATCTACTCCCTCTATTATTATTTCTCTAATATCATTTGCGAAGTCTTCTGTCAGAAGATCTGGATTCTCTTCTAGAATATTATGTATAAGATTAATACCGAATTTCAAATGTAGACTTTCATCACGTAAAACCCAATTAATCATAGAGCCAAAATTACGTAATTGCTTTCTCTGTCGGAAAGATAGAGCAACCATGAATCCAGAATAGAACCAGATTCCTTCCATTACAATATTGGTAGCGACTAGATTCCTAATAAAATCCTTCTTACCTTCTGTAGTACCGACATCAAGAGAGACTTCTGTCATTCTCTTCATATACTTATTAATATAATCCTCTTTCGCTTTCATAGATGATATCTCTAGATGATATTCATATACCTTCTCTCTATTGAATGGGAAAGTCTCCAATACATATTCAAAAGCTATACAATGATTGGCTTCTTCCCACATCTGTTTTGCTAGATATAGATGACATTCTGGACTTTTCAGATATGGATATATACCTAGAGAAATAGAACGATTCACTATAAGCTCAGCAGGGTTGAAGAATGCCATGAGGAATTCCACTGCATGCTTCTCATCTTCTGTCATATTCTTCCAATCATCCAGATCTTCTTTAAGAGCGATCTCATGAGGAAACCAAGTATTCCTAACTGCTTGATTATATAGATCATAAGCCCATTGGTACTTTATTGGATGCAAACTTGTATCTTCTGGTGATGGTCTTCCTATAAGCATATTTATTTTAATTATTTAAATATTAATATAACACTACTGACAACTATCACATTGTGCTCTTTCGGCAGGATCTATTGGGCAGACTTTAACATTATCATCCTTCTTATTCTCTACAGATATAGATGATAATTCTGTGAATTTATTTGGAATATTGGATACTATTACAGATAAACTCTCTTCTTTTATTTCTTCTGTAATCTTAACTGTTGCTACACTGGCGAAGCCTTTCTTCCCCAATTTCTCTGATTTATTGACCTTTATTGTACTCTGTTCTGCTGTATGACGAGGCTTCATATGTAAATAGTATGTGGACTTCAATCCCTTCTCCCATGCTGACATATATATATCCATAGTCTCATCTAGATCTCGAGTCTCTAGATACATATTCCTAGAGAGAGCCTGATCTATCCATTTCTGTGCTCTTGCTGCTACCTCTATATATGCATAAGGTGAAGTTGTAAATGAGGTTTTATAAATATCTTTAATATACTGAGGAATACTATCTATGGTAGAAATATCTCCTTGTAATTCTATTATCTGTTCCTTGACCTTATCCCATATTCCCATATTCTTCAGGTCCTTCACTAGATTATGATTGAGATCTAGATATTTCCCAGAGATCTTATTCCTAGAGAATACCTGTGCGAATCGAGCATCAATACCAGGAGTCGTACCAGCGAGAAGTCCAATATTGGCATTCGGTGCTACAGCCATGAGAGTTGCATTCCTCATGCCCTTTGCTACCTTTGCTCTTAATAGATTCCAATTCAATCCTTTATGTTTACTATCTCTTGTAACAGTGACTCTCATACCACGCTCTTTCTCTAATCTTTCTATAGAATCTATTGGTACCTTACCCTTGGACCATTCACTACCATTGAAATTCTTATAACTTCCCCTTTCTACTGCTAGATTCGCGCTTTCATCTATTGCCATATAGCTTACGAATTCGAATATTCTATCTGCAAAGTCCCATGCATGCTCACTATCATATGCCATACCGAGTCTCTCTATAGTATCAGCGAAACCCATAACACCGAGCCCTACGGCACGATTCTCCTTATCGCTTTTATTGGCTTCTGGAATAGAGAGTATATTGATATCTATTAGATTGTCTAATTGGCGTATGGCGAGACGTACACTTTCCTCCAATTTTGACCAATTAACTTCTTTATTATTAACATGAGCAGCGAGATTCAGTGATGTGAGATTACATACTGCTACATTATTCTTATCTTGTGGAAGGCAAATCTCTGTACATAGATTAGACATATGTATAGTACCGGTATTATTATTCAAAGCGCGGAGATTAATAGCATCCTTCCAGACTAGCCATGGATGTGAAGTAGTCTGTAGAGATACTAATATCTGTCTGTATTGTTCGCTTGCAGGAACTTTCTTATATACTCTAAGTTCTCCTCTCTCTGCTTTATCTATATAATATTTATATCTCTTACTGAATTCTTCTCCATAGAGCTCATTCAGATCTATTGTCTCAGCTGGATCGAACATATACCAGAAATCATCATTCTTCACACGCTTCATGAATTCATCTGATAGATACACTGCTGTATTGGCTGTTCTCATACGCATATAGTCATCACCGGCATTGTGTTTCCATTCTATAAACTCAGGGAAATCTATATGCCAGTTTTCCATATAGAAACATAATGCGCCCTTTTTCTTGCCACCTCGCATAATAGCTCTTATCGCTGTATCGACTATCTTGGCAAATGGTGTAGGCCCGCTAGATACTCCGCCAAAATTAGAATGAAGAGGAGAGCCTGTAGCACGAAGTTTGGTTATAGATAGACCTATTCCTCCTGAATCTTTCGAAAGTAACATGATATCAGAAACAGTCTTCGCAATATGCTTCATATCATCATGGATTTCTAATAGAAAACAATTGGAAAGAGATGGCTTCGTAGTACCAGCGCCGAGATTGGTGGAACCACCTGCTATATATTCATGTTTGGACATTTTATTGTAGAATCTCTTCGCATACTCTGTGGGATTCTCTTCATTATAAGAAAGTCCCATGGCAATGCGCATGAAGAAGTATTGTGGAGTTTCTAGAGGATTCTCACTAGTATCCTTCAGGAAATATCTATTGATAAGCCCATCTAGACCGGCATATTGGAAGAGTTCGTCTCTCTCAATATTGAGAGTATTAGCAATCTCTTCTAAATTGAATTTCTCCTTCATATTGGGATGCAATCTATTCTTCTTTATTCCTTCATCTATATATTTATAGAATCCTTCTTTATGTCTTTTCTTTATATTTTCTATATTATCTTTATCATATTCTCCTATTACTTTTCTATATATAGTTTTCAGGAGAAGTCTAGTGGCAATCTTATCGAATTCTATATCCTCCTTTATATTCTGTACTGCTGCATTGATTGTGGCTTTATCCATTTCATCTGTTGTTATGCCATTATATAGAGTGAGATTCGTCTCTGTAGCGATCTGTGTGACTTTAGAAATTGGATCAACAAGACCAATACACGCTCTTTCTATTGAGCGATTAATTTTGTCGGCATTAAAGGGGGCGGATGTTCCGTCCGAACGTTTGATTGTTATATTCATATTTTTGTATAACTAAAGAAGTTTCTTTCTTATTATACTTTAGTAGTTTATAGCAAAGCAAATGGAAAATATGTGGAAAAAGCTTTCAGTCACAGTTCTTATAAACATTCAAGATGCTTCCCTTTTTTATGTTATTTCTACTGGAGTAATTGGCATTCGTTTCTATTATATATAGACTATTATCTTCTGGATAATATATTTTCGGATAGGAATCGGGTGGAATATTCTCTTCTATGTGGATAACTTCATAGTCTTTATCTAGCCAGATTATGTCTATTGGGAAATTCATATCCTTCATCCATATTCCATATTTATCTGGTTTATCGAATACGAAGAATATTGTGGAATCCTCTGGAAGGCTTTCCATACCACTTAATCCTTTCTCGCGAAGAGTAGGTGTATTGGCGACTAGGACAGATTTGCAGAAATCTATATTATTATTTGAAGGTATATAGAGAATGATAGATAAAGATATTATAAGTAAGATGATTATCGATAGAATATATCGGATTTTCATGACTTTATTTTAACATATATTAGGTGTATACTCTGCTCAGAAAGGCAAAAAATTATGGCACATCTTGTTACTTGTAGATTTTGTAATGGAGGCTCGATCAATCATGATCATGATGAATGCGCTCGAGCATTCGGCGAAAGAGTTGAGAATGAAATAAGTAAATTCTTCACCAACAATCACCGTATTAGAGGTTCATTACTACCGGCACACCTCGAGAATAGTCTTCAATCAACAGAGTGGCAATGGTATCTTCAGTATAAAGGTAGATGTGAGGAAACGAAAAAAAGAAAAAAGAAGATTGAGGAATTACAAGTAGAGATCGAGAAAACGGCCAAAATCATACTGGCAAGAAATCATTCTGAAATCGATATCCATATGAAAGGATTGCATGGATCGACTGTCAGAATCGAGGTAAAGGTAAATATAACAGAGGAAGCTGTATATTAACCTAATCATCACAATAACCGCGCTAGGACATCACTAGCCGGTTTTTTTTATTTTTGGCGGAGGGTGAGGGAGTCGAACCCTCGATGAGATTTCTCCCATACCACCTTTCCAAGGTGGCGCACTAGACCACTATGCGAACCCTCCAATAAGAAACTACCACCCTCCACTAGATCCACCACCACCAGAACCACCACCACCGAATCCGCCGAAGCCACCACCACGGCCACCGAGACCTC
>CAZDRC010000011.1:7681-15655 GCA_964507965.1 uncultured Candidatus Saccharibacteria bacterium | reverse complement strand
ATCTATATTATCTGGATTCGTATCCCAGAAAAGTGATTCTCTAAATTTCATGCTTGTATTATAACATATTTTACATCAATTTTCCAGCTTTTATCACATGCTCAACGAGGGTATACGTATACCCCATCTCATTATCATACCAAGCCATAACCTTCACCAGATTCCCATCTACCACACGGGTAAATGCTAGATCTGCTATAGAAGCATGAGGATTCCCTACTATATCAGAAGAAACAAGTGGCTCATGAGTTACAGTGAAAATACCTTTCCAGCGGGATTCTCCTGAAGCTTTTTCTAAGATTTTATTAACTTCTTCTGCTGTAGTATTTTTCTTGGAAATAAAAGTGATATCTACAATAGAGCCGACTGGAACTGGTACACGGATAGATATACCGTCAAATTTACCTTTTAGATGTGGCATTACCTTGGTCACCGCTACAGCTGCACCAGTAGAAGATGGCACCAAATTCTCTCCTGCTGCGCGACCTTCACGAACATCTTTCTTGCTCGGACCATCGACGAGTGCCTGACTAGCTGTATATGCATGTACAGTATTGAGTAATGCTTTCTCTATTCCTATTGCTTCGTCAAGTATTGCTATGAGCGGACTACCGGCATTTGTAGTACAGGAGGCATTTGAAGATATCTGACAATCTTTCAATTTATCTTCATTGAGAGCCATGAGTACAGTAGGAGAATCATCGTCTTTTATTGGACCTGTTATTACTACCCTTTTTGCACCGGCATCTATATGAGCTTTTGACTTCTCTGTAGATGCATATAGACCAGTACTCTCTACTACTATATCTATATCGAGATCTTTCCAAGGAAGCTTGGTAGGATCTTTCTCACTTATATACTTTACACCCTTTAGAGTACAATCACTCTGACCATAGACAGTATCGTATTTTAGAAGATATTCCATACTTTCTAGACTACCTAGATCATTCACCACAACGATTTCTATTTCTTCTCTTTTCTTTGCAACTTTATAGAAGGCACGTCCGATCCTACCGAAACCATTAATTGCAATGCGTAATTTTTTCATATTTTTATTGATTATAATAAGCATTATAAATTATAACATGTAAATCTATAGTTGTAATATTAACTTCTACACAGATTATGTATATAATATCCAGTAGTTATGCTCTACATATCACCGTCCCGGAAACGTGGCATCGCCAGTGAAGCGATGGTGGAAGAGGCTCTTCAACAATTAACCCTGAAAGGAGGAATGATAGGAAGGGATGGAATAAGGATAATTGATTTTTCAAGGTCTACACCAAATAATCGTAGGGATAGGGATGGGATTGATTTTACCATAACCCTAGATGACATTGGGCAAATCCCTATACAGGTCAAAAGCTCTGAAACGCAGAGGAGACAATTCGAAAGAAGAAGGAGAAGAAAATCGAAAATCTTCATACCTGTCATTGTGGTTAATTGGTGGGAAGATATTGGTAAGATAATGAGAAAAGTAAAGAACTGCATCATTCTTGTCCTCAATATAGCAAAAGGAAAAATGAATGAGGAAATTCACCGAAAAAAACTAGCTGTTGCAAAAAGACAGAAGTCGAAATTCATCAGATATCATTCGCCATCAATGTGTCACTAGGATTGATGGTTATCCAATCACAACCAGCGACCTCGGTCGCTGTTTTTTTATATTATTCCTCCAAATCCAAACAAATAGAATTCAGACAATATCTCTTACCAGTTGCTGTCGGACCATCGTCGAAAACATGACCGAGATGTGAACCACATTTCGTACAGATTATCTCTGTCCGTCCCATACCATGAGAATTATCAGTATGATACTCTATAGAATCTGGCAAAGCTGAATCGAAAGAAGGCCAGCCAGTATCAGAATCAAATTTCGCTTTCGAAGAAAATAGTGGATTATTGCATACAGCACAATTATAAATACCACTTTTTTTCTCATGTACATATTTCCCAGAGAATGGAGCTTCTGTACCCTTCTCTCGTAGAACTTTATACTGTTCTGGTGTCAACTTATTTTTTATTTCTTCTTCATTCATATTTATCTATAATTTAACTATTCTTATAATTATCTTTCAAAAGATTAGCATACTCTTTCTGCACTTTCTCTAATTTCGAATTAATAATAATTTCACAATATGGATTCCCTTGATTATTCTCAAAATAATTCTTATGATAATCTTCTGCTTCATAGAAATGACTAAATGGCTCTACATTGGTGATAATAGATTTACCATCTTTATTGGAATTATTAATTTCTCTTATTATATTCTCTGCCTCTTCTTTCTGTTCTTTATCAGTATAGAAAATAACAGAACGATATTGTGTGCCAATATCATTACCTTGACGATTGATAGTAGTAGGATCATGAGAGCCAAAAAATACAGTAAGTAATGTCCGATATGACACTTCTTCTGGATTATATTCTATATGTATTACTTCTACATGACCAGTATTACCATTACTGACTTGTTCATATGTAGGATTCTCTATATTTCCTCCAGAATATCCTGGCAAAATAGAATAGACGCCTTTTAACATTTTGAAAACAGCTTCTGTACACCAGAAGCATCCTCCACCGAATACTGCAATTCCCTTTCTATTCATACTAGATATTATATCATTTATATATTAGAATATGGCGAATGGTACCGATATTACTAGCTTCCCTAATTATAACAATAGCCTCACTTGTAGGATCTATTTCTCTATGGGAAAAATTGGGAAAATTAATAGAGAGGAATCTACATTATCTTATTAGTTTCTCTGCTGGAACATTCATAATTATTTCATATAATCTAGTGAATGAAGCCATGGAACATTCGAGATATACATTGAATATATTCGCTTGGATAATTATAGGTACAGTATTATCTTTAATTATATTCAGATTAATTCCAGACTTCCATCATCATCATGATAATGAAGAGGAGGGAGAACCTCATAATAAGCTAGATGCTAGGAGAATTATATTGAGCGATGCAATGCATAATATAGGTGATGGAGTATTACTTTCTGCTTCTTTTCTTGCGAATTTTAGTCTTGGGATTTCTATAACATTAGGTATTTTCATACATGAATTGGCAAAAGGACTTTCGAAATTCTTCGTTCTCAGACAAGCGATGTACAGTATAAAGGAATCATTAGTAATAAGTTATCTAACTTCTTCTACTATTCTTATTGGCTCAATTATTGGATATTTCTTATTAGATAAATATAGTTTAATTGAAGCGCCAATACTCGGTCTTACAGCAGGAATATTATTGATAGTAGTACTTCATGACCTTATTCCACATTCTATCAGTTCAATAAAAAATAATAGTCATATAGCAAAACATATAGCTTGGGCAGTACTTGGTATAGTGATTATGATTATTCTAGGAATGGTGATGGGGCATGAATAAAAACAGATTATTATTGATCCCCCTTCTTTATTACATAGTATAGAGCCAATGGTGCTGCCCAATTTGCCCATCTCTCTATGAAATCCCATATTGGCTCACCGACTAGAGGTCTCACTAGAGCAGTCCAGAATCCCCAGAATGCCATCCAGAGTAATACAGGGCGTACAGGCTTTGCTAATACAAGAATAGCAAAGATAATATCCATAACACCGACTAGAGTTAGGAATATAGATGCAGTACCAGCATCAACATTTATTAACTCTTGCATCCATTGTATCCATTGTTCCTTGCCTTGTAAGGCAAACATTCCATGACCTAGAAATTCTCCAGCTACACCAAACCTAAGTATCCATTCTATTTTTTTACTTATCGACATAATTTTATTTTCTAATTATTTATTTAATTATAATTACTAAACTATATATCATAATATTAACATATATTTATAAAATCAAATAAACTCCACTTCGAATGGATACATGCCCATTCCGCAACTACCTATTAATCTTCCTGTATCCTTGGTACCAATATCTATATCTGCACTACCACTTTGTGGTAAATATTTCCTAACACTCATACTAGGGATAACAACAAAAGAAGAACAATCAAAAGTATTGTTCGTATTGAATCTGATAATTGTAGGAATATTAGATTTTGCTATACTCTTTCTCGGTTGATATCCACCTTTAGCATTTATTTCTATAATTTGTTTTCCATCCACAATACTTACATTATCTGCAGGAATATTTATGTTATTATCTGGAGAATTTTTATTTACAAGAATAATAGCACCAGATACTAGAGCTATAGCTACAATGATTGAAATAATAGTTGCTTTCATTTGAATAATATAATTATACTAGAAATTAAATAATGGTCTAATAATACCTATCGCTGCCATACTATTGATAAGATTGAAAATAGCAAAGGCAATGACTATCAATCCTGCAGTTTTGAAAAATATTCCGGCTTTTGAGCTTTTATTTATACTGAATGAACTGAAACTAAGAAGAGCGAGTACGGGCAGAGTTCCTAAAGCAAATGCAAACATAGTCAATGCCCCAGAGATGAAGTTACCAGTTCCAAGCGTATAGATTTGCATTGATTGAGTGAATCCACATGGTAGGAAAAAAGTTGCAATACCAAAGAGAAATGGTGTGAAAGTATGATTGAATCTAGACATACCAAGAGCATGTTTTGAAATAAATTTCGGTGTTCTGATCTGTAATTTCTTTGCCCAATGAAAGGTATCCAATAAATTAATACCCATAATAAGCATAACGATTCCAATAATAAGACCGAGTATAAATGTCATAATACCGTTCAAAGCAAAAGCAGATCCTATTGCTCCTATTACTCCGCCTAGAATAAGAAATGATAGTAAACGTCCGATATGGAATAATATTTGTGGCTTTACCCTATCACCATCTTTTGCAAATGTAGCAGACATAGATAATACTAGTCCACCTACAACGGCCATACATGTAGAAAGTGAAGCAATAATACCAATGATAAATGCTGTACCATATCCCATATTGCTAGAATTAATTAAATTCACTATTCCTATTTTCTGTAAGATAATAAACAAAGCAATAAATGCAATAGCAATAGGTAATGCAATTCTAAAGTCTGACCATTTTGTCTCTTTTATTTGCTTTTCAAGTGAGAGGGTATAGCCATGTCTAGATAATACTATAGACAATTCCTCAGCAATTATAATATCTGATTTGTCACCAAATTCTCCAAATATTTCTACAGAATGATCTTTCAAACTCGATTTTGCATTTGAGATATTCGGCAGATCATGTAATTCACTTTCAATCATTAGTACACAAGCATTACAATGCATACCATGTGCATGAAATTTATATTTTTTATTCATTTTATTATATATTATACACTACATCCGCCTCCACCCTGAATACTATCTGGTAATGTTATTTGTGAAGCTATTCTAGTATAGCCTGATTTACTAGAATAATCAGATCCTAAGATTTCCTTTGAATCTACATCTTTCCACTTAATACCTTTATTATTATCCATATAAGTAGCAATTGTCATATAAGAATCAGGAAACCAATAGGAGTTAACTGCTAAAGCAGTTTTCCACATATCTTCTTCACCAATACCTTGTGAAGCCATAAGTTCTAGAAGTCCCAACATTGCCATACCATGATTACAATCTGGAAAGTGCGTGGAATTATTGCAACATGGTCTGTATATACCTTTTGATATTTTCTCTACTAGAGATTGTTGTTCCTCTGTTAAAACAAAAAATGTATGGCGACTATAGTGATCCATAGCAGGACCTTTTGCAATAGTCCATCCACCAGTTGATGCGAAATTCCCCGCCCCACCATAGGTTTTATCCATCATCTCACCAGAATCAAGTATTGGATTTTTATTTGCCAGACCAAGTGCCCAGAAAAGATTCAGTAAGTAACCGGCATTTTCATTTGTAATTTTTAATTTACCATCATTTTTTCCAAAAAGCAGATTATTGTATTCGGAAGTAAAAACCCCCCTCTGATCATATATCGCTTTGAATCTATCAGTATCGATTACACCGACGCTTGCAAGCTTTGCGCCAAGATCATTCCAAGAAACTGGCAAAATCACTCCAGAAGAAGGAGTAACAGCTTCATTAATTATGGAAATTTTATTTTGTAATCGTTCATCTTTCTCTATTTCTGGATTTATTATTTTTGAAGGATTTCTTGAATTAAATAATAATGTAATTGAAATCATAATTCCTGATATAAGAATTGCTATTGGCAAGGTATAATTATTTTTTTTCTCCATAATTTTATTCTTCACAGCAATTAGCTAATTTATTCACTAATTCATCCAAATGTGAGCTACTTTTTGCTGATTCTTTTATTTGTCGACTATCGATTAATTTTAATTTAAGGGCCCAAAATATAGAATATATTTTATAGGCCTTTTCAAACATCTCTCTTGCTTCATTTTTCTTGTTTTCTGATTGTAGTTTATTACCAACTTCAATAAGACGCATAGTGCTAGATAATAGATGTTTAGATATACACCATGTCTCGCCTTCGTGATTAGGCATAAGAATCATAAGTAAATCTTTCCTTAAATTTCTAATTTCTTGAATTGTGTCAAAGTATTCATCTTTACCAGTTTTCATACCAGTAAAGAAAAAATGTTCTTCGAGACTTATAAGATTCATCACTGCCAGACTCAGATCTTCAGTAGTAGATAGATCTACTCCTGCTTTTTCTTTTATAGAGTTTATTTTGGATATAAACTCTTCCATTGTTAATTTTTTATTTTTCATATTTTTAAATGAAGAAAATTATAATACCGATAATAATCATTACAATTCCAGACCAGAATCGTAATCCTTTCATATTTATTCTTTTCCATTCTTGAACTTTATCAACAATAACCTTATCTGCTGATATATAGAGAACAGCAGATAAAGGTAAAATCAATATTAGATTATATAGCAGAAGATAACCAAATCCAGATAGATATGTCACCTGGTCACGCAATAATCCTATAACCATAAGATACGGTCCTCCCATACATGGAAATTGGCAAATACCCACTAGTAGACCGAGACCAAATGCAGACAATATTCCAGCTTTCTCCATTAGCCTTCCCATTAGATTGTGAGAAATTGACGGGATTTTCAGTTTAATTGGGAAACTCGGCAAGAATTCATTTATTAGATTAACAATACCGAATATTATAAGTATGATAGCTCCAAGTTTCCCCATAAAGTGAGGTGTATTGAAGAGATGTAATACCTTTAGAATACCCAATCCTATTAGGAAATATGAAGCAAAGATTCCAGCAATATAGACTCCTCCAATCTGCAAAATCTTTCTTCTCGTCATCTGCATTCCAAAGAGGAAAGCGATGGTAATAAGCAGAATCGAGAATGAGCAAGGATGAACACTATCAAGAATCGATGAGAATATCACTAAAGGCAGAAGCCAATTCCCACCATTACTTATATTCCACAATAAATCTGAAGTGCCAGGAATGATCTTCAAGAGAATGATTCCAATAATCACTAAGGTAACAATCACTATTATTTTTATAATTTTTTTCATTATATTTATGGTTTTACTAGAGCTTTTATTTCAAGTTCTATCTTTCCACCTCCTGAATCAGATAGATATATGAATCTATCAATTGGTCCGACTCCAGCAGGTCCATGGGCATTGGGATCATATACGACCTTTATTTTTATTGATTCACCAGCCTTTATGATTTCATTTGCAGGTGGTACATATCCCATACCCGGCATTTTGAAAGGGCCTTTCTCATATCCTTGTCTGATAATAAAAGCACTAGTACACATACATGAAGTAACAACAGTCTTTAGATTAATATCTTTATCAGTAGGATTTTTAATTATGAATTCCTTATTTACATTGCCATTTTTCATTGAGATTTCTCCAAAATCATAGAATGTTTCTATAGTTGAGAGTGAACTTTGTGAAAGATTTGCTTGAAGAGAATCTCTAGAAGAGCTTTCTTTAATAACATTTTTTGAATATCCCCATAATAGAAGACCTATAATAGCAAAACA
>CAZDRC010000011.1:3216-7581 GCA_964507965.1 uncultured Candidatus Saccharibacteria bacterium | reverse complement strand
ATGCCGTTATTTATGGGTACACTAAAGAATGATTGGTATGCGGAAATATGATTGAAGGCTATTTCTATAGCACTTTGTGAACAAAGAGAAGTACCGGTAGCCAAAGATAATGGACAATTACTAAACATCTGATCATTGGTACCATGCATCATAATATCCAAACTAAAAAGAGCAAGCAAAATGAAGGATGCTAAGATAAGTGATGCAATGATTCTTTTGTGTTTAAATAATAATGACATGGGTAAATTAAATATTAATTTGACAGATCCTTTTTCTTTGCTTCAAATTCTTCTTTACTTATTTCTCCTTTTGCATAACGCTCTTTCAATATATCAAGTGCATCAGAAGAAGATTTGTGTGAAGAATTGCCTTTCATTTCGCGAACAATCCAAACGATAAGAATAATAAGAAGGGCCCAAAAGGCAATCATCATGAACCCTCCGCCGATCCAATTCATCATACCCCACCCTCCATAACCATAATTAGAACCATTAAATAAGTAATTCATCATTTTATTTTTAATTATTATACCTTATAATACCTTACCTTTCAATCTGAGTGAATTCCCTACCACCGATACACTAGAGAATGCCATAGCTAGTCCAGCGAAAACTGGACTGAGTAGCCAGCCGAATATGGGATAGAAAAGTCCGCCAGCAAGAGGTATTCCTAGAATATTGTAGAAAAATGCCCAGAAAAGATTCTGCTTTATACCTCTCATTGTAATTTTTGAAAGATTTATAGCCTTTACAAGTTTACTAATATCTCCATGGAGAAGTGTTATCCCTGCACTCTCTATCGCTACATCTGTTCCTGTAGCCATAGCTATTCCCACATCTGCTTGAGCTAGAGCTGGAGCATCATTTACACCATCACCCGCCATTGCTACAACTTTACCTTGTTCTTGTAATTCCTTTATTTTATTAAGTTTATCCTGAGGTAGAACATGGGCTACGATATCATCTATGCCTGCGAGTGAAGCAATATGCTTTGCTGTTCTTTCATCATCACCTGTTAGCATCACTACCTTTATACCAAGTTTATGAAGATCTTTTATTGCTTGTTTTGCTTCATTTTTTATTTCATCAGCTACCATAACGAAGCCGAGAACCTTCCCCGATATAGCTAGGATAACCGGAGTTTTTCCTTCTGCTGTATATTTCTCCAATACTGATATATCAAATTTTATACCCAGATCATCTATCAATTTCGCATTACCAATATAATATTCTTTATTATTTATATTACCTTTTATTCCTTTGCCTTGTATATTCTGAAAATCTGAAATGTCAGAAATTTGTAGATTCTTTTCTTTAGCATAATTTACAATAGCATGTGCTATTGGATGTTCCGATTTATTTTCAATAGACGCAATTATAGAAATAAATTCATCATTTTTTAATTCAGAATTATTTTCTATATTTATAAGTGTAGGTTTGCCTATCGTTATAGTACCTGTTTTATCTACAACAATGGTATTAACTTTATGAAGTTTCTCTAGAGTCGATGCATCTTTTATAAGTATTCCTTCACGAGCTCCCTTACCGACACCTACTATAATAGCTGTAGGAGTAGCTAGACCGAGAGCGCATGGACAAGCGATAACGAGAATACCTACAAAGGATACAAGACCATATGAAAGCGCTTGGGAAAAGCCGAGATATTGTGTACCGACAAGAAGCCATAATCCCAGAGCCAAGAAAGCTAGAACAAGGACAATAGGCACGAAAATGCTAGAAATCTTATCTGCTAATGCTTGTATAGGAGCTTTACTACCCTGCGCATCTTCTACCATTTTTATTATCCTTGCAAGCATAGTTTCAGAACCAATCTTTGTAGCTTTGAATATAAATGATCCACTAGTATTCAATGTTCCAGAAACCACATTATCTCCAACTCTTTTATTAATAGGCATCGATTCACCTGTAACCATACTTTCATCTATATATGAATTCCCTTCGCTTATCACACCGTCAACAGGAATCTTTGCACCCGGCTTTATGACTATTAGATCTCCGTGTACTACATCATTTATAGAAATTTCTATTTCTTTTCCATCTCTTATAACCAATGCAGTTTTTGCTTGAAGATTCAGAAGTTTTTCTATTGCATCACCAGTTTTTATCTTTGATTTTGCTTCTAGATATTTCCCTAGAGCTATGAAAGTGATAACAATAATAGTTACATCATAATATGTACTTGTAATATCTATAAAAGACCCTAATGAATTTCCAAAAATAGTAATAGTAAAACTATATAAAAAAGCAGCTGTAGTACCGATACCTATAAGAGTATCCATATTTGCCTTACCGTAACGTAGGAATCTATAGAAACCGAGAAGATATGGCTTACCAACAAATAAAAGTGTATATATTGCCATGAGTGGTAATAAAATACTGATAGAATCTTCCATAAATAAACTCATTTCTGAAACAATATTATATTTAGCAAGTATTTCCCAGAACATTATTAATATACTTATAATAGCTAAAGGTATAGCAGAAATAACTTTATTTCTCATCTCTCTTATTTCTGCAAGCTTTTCTGCTTTTGATTGATCTATACCTAAATGTGCTTTATGTTCATCTTCTGTCATATTCATCTCCTTTGCACTTTTATTTTCTGAATTAATTACTAAAGAATATCCCAATGGCTCTATTTTTTTTGATAAATCTTGTGGATTAGTTCTCATTTCATCAAGAGAAATCTTTACTTTTTCTGTTCCATAATTAACTTCTACAGAATATACTCCGTCTGTTCTCTTCAATGTTTTCTCTATTATCCCTGCGCATGAAGCACAGTGCATTCCTTTTATTATATATGTTTTAGTATTTTGCATAATTATTTTTTGTTAATTATCTTCAATTATTTTTTTATTTTCTTTTTAATCTATAGACTTTTAATATTTCATCAACAGCCATATCTTGCTCACCTTTCCTTACTTGATCGACAACACAAGTATTGAGATGATTCTCCATAAGAGCATCTTCTACCCTAGATAATGCCTGCTTCACTGCTGATGTCTGAGTAATAATATTTATGCAGTATTTATCATCTGAAAGCATATTCTGCAATCCTCTCACCTGACCTTCTATAATCTTCAACCTTTTAATTAAAGTCTGTTTTGTTTTATCCATGAGTACCATTATACCCCCTAGGGGTATTATGTCAATGCACGTAATGCATTCAATATAACAACTATATCGATACATTCCTGAATAAGAGCTCCTTCTACTGGTGTAATGAAACCAAAGGCGGCGAGAATCATACCGATAACAGATAGAGATATTCCTCCGAATATACTCTGCTTTGCTACTTGCATAGTCTTATGTGATGTTTTGAAAAGTGTATCCAGTTTATCCAATCCATTCCCGAGCACCACTACATCTGCCGCTTGTATAGATGCACCATTCTCTGTACCAGAAAAAACAATCCCAACATCTGCCTTGGTCAATGCAGGTGCATCATTTATCCCATCTCCGACCATTACTACTGTCTTACCTTCTATCTTTTCTTTTTCTATTAGACTATATTTCTCTTCAGGACTCTGATCTGCATAAATATCAATATCATTACCGCCGAAAATCCTCCTAGCATTCTCCTCCTTATCACCTGTAATAATAGCAGTACGTATTCCCTGCTTTTTCAAATGTAAGACTAGATCAGTAGCTCCTTCCTTCAGTACATCATCAAAGTGGAAACGTTCTATCTCTATTCCCTCTTTTGAAAGTGATACTCCGAATAGAGAATATCTTTCTCCATTGATTGTTCCAGAAATTCCTTTACCTATCTCTTCTTTTACATCCTCCGATATTGTGAAATGTATATTCCTTCTCCTTGCTTCATTCACAATAGTACGTGCCAATGGATGCAATGAATGTATTTCCAGTCCAGCAGCGATAACTAACATTTCATCAGAGATATCCTTATTAGATAGAACAGGTTCCCCTAATGTAAGTGTTCCAGTCTTATCGAAAAAGATGGCCGAAGCTCTATCTATACCCTCAAGTGCAGAAGGCTTGCGTAGTATTATACCCACACGTGCAAGTCGTGACATACCACTGACGAAAGCAACAGGCGCAGCAATAATAAGAGGGCATGGAGTAGCGATAACTAGGACTGCAAGAAGTCTGGTAATATCTCCAGTCAATATATATGTAATTATGGCAATAGAAAGAGAGATAGCGGTGAAATATAGATTGGCTTCTTCTGATATGCGTATTACAGGTGCAGGATGAGCCTTGGCCTCCTCTACAAGTCCTACTATTTTCTGATAGGTTGAAGAGGAGAAATCTCCGACAACTCCGAGCTTCATAGTCTCCCCAATATTCACAGAACCACTCTTTACGAAAGTCCCCTTCTTCA
>CAZDRC010000011.1:0-3116 GCA_964507965.1 uncultured Candidatus Saccharibacteria bacterium | reverse complement strand
GCATATTTCTCCAATTCCTGACCACCGATATACATAATAGCGATAACAGTCCCAGCTATATATTCCTGAGAATACAAAGCTAGTGCCATAGCTAAGAATGCAATATAGTCCAGACTATATTTCCCCATTCGAATATTATGATAAGAATTTATTATTATCTTTATAAGTCCAATAACTGTAATAAATATAAAAAGTATTTGATAATTCATATTTATTAAAATGAGGATAAATCATTTGTATATGATTGCATATTGATTAAACCTAGAGAGCAGGGTTATTGTTTACTTCTTGTTCTATTATCTTATCTCCTTCCTTCACTGCATTCTCTGTAATCTTCTTCTTCACAGCGAATTGAAATAATGAAAAGACAATCATAAGAGTGTGATCATAGCGAAAAAATCCTGACGTGGTGTAGCATGTTCTACAATATTCTCTATTGCTTTATTTTTATCTTCTTCAGATATATTCTCAAATATAGCTCTAATCATATGATAATAATATCATATATGAAGAGTTTAGAAAAACATAGCATTCTCTTTTAATATTGCGAAGTCTAAACCTAATACTTAATAAACCCTAGATTAAGATAACAATTTCAATATCAAAGCTATAAGAGCTATGACCAAAAGAATATGGACTAGTCCTCCACCAATATTAAAGCTAAATCCTAGAAGCCAAAGAACAACAAGAATGATAATAATATTCCAAATCATATTTTTTATTTGTTAATTTTTATTAGTTAATAAGTAAAAGTTTAGGTCTACACAAAATCTTGAGTTTCTGAAGTCCACGATGAATCTTCACTGAAATAGCATTCTTCGTATAACCTGTGATAATAGAAATATCCCCAAGCGACATACCCTGTGCGAAGCGCATATACATAACTTTTTTATATATTTCAGGGAGTTCCAAAATACGACTTAATATAGCCTTACCATCTAAGGAATCCGTCATATATTCAGATACATCATCTTTCGGCTCGAAACCTTTCTCTATAAGAGTATCGAGTGATTCTGTATTATGCTTCTGCTTCCTATACTCATCGACTACAAGATTATTGAGTATATGATACAAAAATGCCTTCATCATGATAATCTTTCCTCCCCCAACAAGATATTTCCATGTCTTTGTGAATGTATCTTGTACTAGATCTTCTCCAAGAGCATTGTTATGTAACTTGAAGAAAGCATATGAATTAAGACCCTTATTATAGTCATGATGTGCTATGGTCAATTCTTCATTATTCAATTGAGTTTGTTTTCTTGAAGTCATTATATCTATAGCCGTATCGAACGACATTAAATTACACACTTATTACAATAATATTGTGATAATCCTAATTATGTCTATATTCTTGTTTAGGAAATAGTATTATATATATCAATACTATATTACAAAGAAATTACAGTGGGATTATCCTAGGAGTGAATATTCTTTGTTTATAAGTATAACACGAAATTACAATTACACCTATTTTGTAATAATTTGTATTCTTGAACGGCTTACCATATATGCAAGAGAAAATAATAAATAAACAATCTCCCACAATCAAACCAGATTTCTTCGAACGTCTATGGGAAGAAAGCTGGACATATATTAAGACTGTAGTAGATGTAGTACATGAACCAGTACTTATTCTTGATAAGAATCTCCATATTCTGGCAGCTAATGGTCCTTTCTACGAAATGTTCCAAGTCGAACCGAAAGATACTGAAAATAAGATCGTATATGAATTAGGAAACGGTCAATGGAATATACCCAAATTAAGGAAACTTATTGAGGATATTCTTCCCAAGAATTCCTTCTTTAAAGGTTTCGAAGTGACCCATAATTTCCCTTCAATAGGACAAAAGACTATGATACTCAATGCGCGTCAGATATATATTACAAAAGAAGATACTACTAATATCCTTTCTACTATTATACTTCTTGCTATAGAAGATGTAACAGATATGATGAATGTAGCCAAAAGACTAGTCGATCATACGAACAAATTCGAAGCCAAGCTTACAGAAAGAACGCGAAGATTAGAAATTCATATAGTTAAACTAGAGAAAGAGATTATAGAACTTAAAGAGAAATCGTAGATATAAAGAAGATTGTAATTCTTTAACCCTTGCGACGGCATCTATATTGAAGTGACATTATTATAGATAGGTCGACTATATCGAGTTTTAATCATTAAATTAATAAAAAAAATAAATGACTAATATAATAAATCGTATCAAACTATCAAAGGGTATCCTTATAGGAGCAGGGATGATGATGGTATTCGCTATGGCGATGCTGATCTCAGTACCACAGGCTAAGGCCGAATCTCCTAATATTCTTGTCGGCCAGAATATGACTATTGGCTCTACTGGGCAAAGTGTAGTAGTTCTACAGGGACTAATGTCTGAATTGGGATATCTCAATGTGCCAGCAGGAATTCCATTTGGCTACTATGGACCACTTACTAAAGATGCAGTGGCTAGATATCAAGCAGCCACCAATGTATCACCACCAGTTGGTTATTATGGACCAATAACGAAAATATCTATGCATGGTGATTTTGCTAGACATAATTGGTTAACACTTTTAGGCTGGTAGTAGAATAAATACCTACAACTGTTTTAGAACAAAAAAAGATCCCCACATATGTGAGGATTTTTTTGTTATATATATGGGAATCACTTATTCCGACTCTTTACTGCGAGAAAGGCTAGAACCAAAGCATACACTATATGATCATCTATTATTGGATTATTCTCTGGGAATAATAGAGAGAGCCACATTAGAATCATCATTATAATTCCAGACACAGCACCCCAGAAAATATATTTATTAAACAATAATGTCAGTCCGATAAAAAGCAAGCCAAGCATGAATAGCCAATCTACAATAACCATTCCAGATAAACTCTGGAAAATATTAGCGAAAGGACCTTTCACGGCATGACTTAGGAATCCTGCTGTAGGAGATCCTCCATTTATCCATGCATTTTCTTTTAATGTTGCGAAACCTAAACCTAATAATTTATCAAAGAATGCCCAAAGGAAAATAAGGGACATTACTATGCGCAATTTTATTAATATTATTTTTTGTATATTCATATGAGAATATTATAACATGGATAT
>CAZDRC010000010.1:12855-15976 GCA_964507965.1 uncultured Candidatus Saccharibacteria bacterium | reverse complement strand
AATCAAGTTTGGCTATATCAACACTCAAGGAAATGAAGGATAAATTCCCACAAGCCAAAGATCAAATAGATGAAGCAATAAAGCAGATACAGGAAGGGAAAATAACTTTGCCTGAATAGATCTAAATAGCTAAGTGTATCTTTGACGTATGTAGGTGTATGGTATACTGTAGGTGTATATAAATAAGTACTTATTATCATGATTATTAATAAGGAAAAGTATGAAAATGCTGTACTTTATCTATGTGATAAATTGAACGGAGAAGTACGAGGTAAGAAGAAATTGGCGAAATTACTCTATTTTGCTGATTTTGACTTCTACGAAAAGAACCAGAAATCAATCACTGGAGATATTTATCGTGCATTACCAATGGGACCGTTTCCCACTACTCTTGATGTTATCACTGAAGCAATGATGAAAAGTAAGGTTATGGAAATTGATCAGGTAGAAGAACGTGAAGGATACAATCCTACCGAAGTTTATCGTTGTATTAAAAGGCCAGATACCTCAGTCTTTGATAAAAGTGAAATTGATATGCTGGATAGAATTACTGTTAAGTATGGCCATCTCAATGGAAAACAATTGGAAGAGCTATCACACGCTGAAGCACCATATATTGGCACCGAATTAAAAAAGGAAATTCCTTACGAGCTAGCATTTTACAGAGGTACTGATTTCAATGATCTATGATTGAATTCTTCTACCATGACGGCATTCAGAAAGAAATCGCTATATTTGAAAGGAAATTTCGTACTATACGTGAAGCCGTAGTTATTTTTGAAAGACTATGCAATACCCAATTCAATCCTACAAAACCTCAGCAAGTCATTGCACCAGCCAAATTGCACCGAATCATTCAAAATGATATCTGGACTCTTTGGAAGATAGAACTGATAGTTCCAAATTCTGAACTTCGACCGAATCAATATCCTCGTATGTGGTTTGTGGTTAAGGGGGCAAGTATTGCTGTTCTTTGCATGGCTACTCATATAGATAACTACGATGATGAAAAAATGAACAAAGTAGCACTATCCCGAGTTAGTGGGCTATTCTAGTTGTGATGTAAATACGTTATAATTCAAATTATAAATTCAAGTTAGGGAATAATACCTTGCATAAACTGTGGATAAGTTGTATACTACTTGCATGTGAGTGCTAATAAGGGGAACTTTCAAAGGTTAAACCAGTGTTAGCGAATCAAAGAAATGTCTACACAAAGTCCTGCCTCGGCAGGACTTTGTGTTTATTTTAGTCTTCAGGAGGAAAAGAATAGTGGCAGAAAGAGGCACGTGAATTTTCTGTTGAAAATTCACTCCGGTCCTCGGCTGTCGCCTGCGGAGTCCTCTTTCTGCCACTATTCTTTTCCTTCCTCTATATGTTAAAATAAACACATGATTGTACCAAGTGTTGGCGGCGGCTGTACTCACATTTTAATTTAGACATTATATTTGGAGCTAACACCCGTCGCCAACTCTCGGTGTAATCGTTTGGTATTATCATTTAAGAGCGTAGGAAGTCCTTTTCCTTTTGACTAATCAGGGGTCAAAAGGAAAAGGACATTCCGAAGCTCTATTATATGAGAATAGAAAAGAATAAAAGTTTGAAAGAATTGACAACATTCGGAATTGGAGGAAATGCAAAGTTCTTCTGTAATATTGTCAATGAATCAGATATTGTAGAAGCTATTGATTTCTCTATAAAAGAGAAAGTATCATTTTTCATACTTGGTGGTGGTTCCAATATACTCATATCAGATGAGGGTTTCCAAGGTCTAGTCATGAAGATGGATAATAAAGGAATAGAATTCAAAGAAGAGAGAAATGGAAATGTCTATGTGAAAGCTAATGCAGGAGAGAATTGGGATGAATTCATCATAGAATGTGTGAATAGGGAACTCTATGGAATAGAGAATCTATCATATATACCTGGTACTATCGGTGCTACTCCTGTACAGAATATTGGAGCATATGGAAGTGAAGCAAAAGATACTATATACGAAGTTAGAGTGTATGATACGAAGACAAAAAAATTCTATAATATGAAGAATAGCGATTGCGATTTTAGTTATCGTAATAGTATATTCAAAAAAGAAAAAAGAAAGTATATTATTATCTCTGTAATATTCCTATTATCTAGAAATAGGAAAATAAATATTTCATATAAAGATCTAAAGGAATATCTATTATCAAAAAGGATAAAGGATCCAACTCTGAAAGAGATTCGTAATGCGGTAATAGATATAAGAGAGAGTAAGCTTCCGAATACTAATTTCATAGGTACAGCAGGTTCCTTCTTCAAGAATCCAGTTATAAATAAGGAAAGAGCTTTAGAATTGGAAGATAAATATCCAGGATTACCAATCTATCCTACAGATGATATAAATATAATGAAAGTATCTCTAGCGTGGATCATAGATCATGTCTGCCAATATAAAAATAAGAAAAAAGGTAATGTTGGTATATATAAGAATCAAGCCCTCGCAATAATAAATGAAGGCAATGCCACTGCGCATGAAGTATTGGACTTCGCAGATGAAATAAAGGGTATAGTGAGGGAGAAAACCGGTATAGATATAGAAATGGAGGTGGAGTATGTATTATGATATAATGCCTTCTATTATGGCATTTTCCATAAAGAACATATTCGGCGACCCCAATAAAAAGGCTCTAAAGAGCTACAATTCTATAATAGAGAAGGTGAATGCCTTGGAGGTTCCTATTTCTACATTATCTAGTGAAGAAATAAAGGCAAAGACAGCAGAATTCAAATCTAGACTAATTGGGAAGACTGATGAAGAGCAGAAAATAATTCTGAATGAAATCTTACCAGAAGCTTTCGCTATGGTGAGAGAGACAGCAAAGAGAACTCTCGGCCAGAGGCACTTCGATGTACAGATTATCGGTGGAGCAATACTACATAATGGTAATATTGGAGAAATGAGAACTGGAGAAGGTAAAACTCTAGTCGCGACATTACCAGCATATCTCAATGCACTTACAGGAAAGGGTGTACATATAATAACAGTCAATGATTATCTTTCTCGTAGAGATACAGTATGGATGGGGCAGATATATGATGCACTCGGTGTGTCTGTAGGAGTGATCAATCATGAATCATCATT
>CAZDRC010000010.1:0-12755 GCA_964507965.1 uncultured Candidatus Saccharibacteria bacterium | reverse complement strand
TATATGGCAGATATAACCTATGGTACGAATAATGAATTCGGCTTCGATTATCTCCGTGATAATCTAGAGTATGAAGAGAAGAGGCTACGCCAGAGAGAATTCAATTATGCAATTGTCGATGAAATAGATTCTATACTCATAGATGAAGCTCGCACACCTCTCATCATATCTTCTCCTACTACAGACTCTGAGAATCTATATCAAGTCTTCGCAGTTATTGCACGTGATCTTGTCCAAGACGAAGACTATACTCTAGATGAGAAGCATAAGAGTATAGCACTCACTCCAACTGGAATAGATAAAGTAGAGAAGAAACTTGGAGTAGGGAATATCTATAGTGATAAAGGGATAAAATATGTGCATCATCTAGAGACTGCAATAAGAGCCAAGGCAGTATTCCATCTCAATAAAGAATATGTAGTGAAAGATAATGAAATACTTATAGTAGATGAATTCACAGGACGTATACAGCCAGGAAGGCGCTGGTCAGAAGGTCTACATCAGGCTATAGAGGCCAAGGAAGGAGTGAAAGTTCAGAAGGAAAGCAGAACATTCGCTTCTATTACTTTCCAGAATTATTTTCGATTATACAAGAAGCTTTCTGGTATGACAGGTACAGCAGCGACATCTAGTGAAGAATTTTACAAAGTCTATGGTCTAGAGACTATAGTCGTCCCTACTAATCAATCTATCAAACGTATAGATCATAATGATCTTATTTTCCAAACAGAAATAGGTAAATTGAAAGCAATAGCAAAGAAGGTAAAGGAATTAAATGCCAAGGGTCAACCAGTACTTATCGGTACTGTATCAATAGAGAAGAATGAAATTCTTTCGCAATTCCTCCGTGTAGAGGGTGTAGTACATGAGATTCTCAATGCCAAGAATCATGAAAGAGAGGGAGAGATAATAGCCCAAGCAGGGAAGAGAGGTGGAGTAACTATCGCTACCAATATGGCCGGTCGTGGAGTGGATATCAAGCTCGGAGGGAATCCAGGGAATAAAGAGATGTATGAGGAAGTGAAGTCCTGTGGCGGACTCTTCGTACTTGGTACAGAGAGACATGAGGCTAGACGTATAGATAATCAGCTTCGTGGAAGGTCTGGTAGACAGGGAGATCCTGGAGCTACACAGTTCTTCGTTTCTCTTGAGGATTCACTTATGAGAGTCTTCGCAGGGGATACAGTGAAGAATCTCATGGGGCGTCTCAATCTAGCAGAAGATCAGGCAATAGAGAATCGTATGATTACCAAATCTCTAGAAAGTGCACAGACGAAGATAGAGGGATTCAACTTTGATTCCAGAAAACATATTCTAGAATATGATGATATATTGAATCATCAGAGGAAGACTGTATATGATAGGAGGAGGAATTTATTACTCGGAGATATATCTTTCATAGAGTCAAAATTATTAGAAGTTATAGATAATGATATAGAAAATAAAGAAAAGAATTTGAAGATAGTAGAGGATAAAATAAATCAAATTGGAAGAGAAAGATTCTATAATACTGCAAGACAACTTATGCTACAATCTATTGATATGTATTGGGTAGAGCATCTAGAAGTCATGGACTATACTCGCTCTAGTGTGAATCTCCGTGCCTATGGTCAGAGAGATCCACTAGTAGAATATAAGAGAGAAGGATTGCGACTTTTCAAAGAAATGCAGGCAGTAATAGATGTGCAGATATTGAATCTATTACCACATATCGCAGAGAATATTGCGAGTAGGGAAGCAGTGGAATTGAAAGAGATACATGATCAAGCACAGAAGATCGGTGATCAAGATGGAAGTAATAAATCATCTAGAAATCAAAATATAATAAAGAAACAAGAAGTTGGCAGGAATGATCCATGTCCATGTGGATCGGGAAAGAAATATAAGAAGTGCCATGGGAAAGGTAAATAAAATTATTTTAAAAACAAAACACCGCTAAATCAATGTTTTGTCGGTAACATTTGCAACTTCTTTCGGGTAGGGCACTGGCGAATTTATAAACATACTGTATTGTTCTTTACAATCGTTTTTTCTGGTATAATACACGCATGACTACTCACCCTATTAAATCTCCATATGGAGCTGACAATGTTGCTAAATACTTGATCTATTTAGCTTCTAAAGCATTCGTTGGTGATAACAAGGAACGTGAAGGTATCACTAATTTGAAGCTCCAAAAGATCCTCTATTTTGCTCAAGCATATTATCTTGCGAAGTTAGGCAAGCCGTTGTTCTCTGATCCTATAGAAGCATGGGATTATGGTCCTGTTGTTTCAAGTGTGTATCACGCCTACAAATCAAAGGGTAGTAATCCGATTATTTCAGAGACTGACCAGTCGCATATTTCCGATGAGGATAAGGAATCAATAAGTAAAATTTGGGATACATTTGGCGGATATTCTGCAAGCAAGCTCGTCGATATTGCCCACGCTCATAATCCTTGGAAGAAAGCCAATGCTTCTGCAAACAAAATTATTTCGCATAAAGCGATTACAGATTATTACACTCCATTATTAAATAAATAGGCCCGCGGGGTCATGCCGATATGGAAGGAACGATGACACCCAGCAAGTTTGATTTCCAGTATGCTGAATCCACGGTCATTTTTTCTATATGTGACTGTTCACTGGATAAAAAATATTCTTTTTACAATATTTCACGCGAACAAGCAGAAAGATTTATAGGTAGGTTGCGACACATTGAAAAACTGACTTGGAAGCAGTTTATGGCAATGGACAGAGAACATGGTGTTACGCTCGAAAAAAGGGGTTCGGAAAGTTTTGAAATGATTGATGGACAAAATACTTCCGCTAGTAAATTACTTGAACAATATTACTATCATTTTCGAGTTGAGCAAAAAGGGGTGTTCAGAATATTTGGTTATCAATACAGGCAATTTTTCTGCATTACTCATATTGATCCGATAGGAAAGATACATCATTAAAAATTAAATAAGAAAACCAGCAACTATTTCTGAATTCTAGATATATTGTAGGTGGACTTATAAAATTTTCTGCAATTCTAATATTAGTGATATTATTATTGTATGGTACATAAATTACGATACATATTACAAGACATATCTCATCGCGGAGCACACATTGGTCGTGATATAGAGATAAACATAAAGACATCTGAGAATATGTCGCTTAATTTCAAGCAGAATGTTCTTCCAGATAACACTACAGAGATTGGAAAAACTCTTGGAGTTGTTGAAGTAAAGGAAGATGTAATTTCTGTTCTATTAGATATTACTATCATTGAGCATGATAAATTATTTAATGATGTTGGTAATCAGAGTCAAAAAATAATTTTTGATACAAGGAAAGATACTGCCATAATCAATACGATAATAGTTGCCGTATCTGAGCGACGATGGTTTTTTTGGAAAGAGAAAGCGTATTTTACTTTGACTTTTGTCACAAAAATTGAAACAGAGTCTGGCGCGCCCGTCCCTACAGTAGATAATCCTAAATGGACTGGCAATTTTAGAGATGATACTGATCAAATGATCTTAGCGCGAATACTGTTTGCTGAAATGCGGAATACCTTAATTCCGGATAAGGCTCGTTATGCAGTGGCTTCTGTAATTAGGAATAGAGTTAATGATACTAGATGGGCAAATTCTTATGTTGAAGTTATCATAAAAGATAAGCAATTTTCTGCATTAAATGAAGGTAATAGCAATCGTATCTTTGCTATTGACCCACTTCATACCGGTAATATTATAGACGAAAAAGCATGGAAACAGACATACGAGATTGCGACAAAATTTTTAGATGAGCCCGCTCCAGATATTACCAATGGTGCTAATCATTATTATGACGATAGTATAGACACACCTGTTTGGGCAGTAGGTAAAGTGCCCACATATTCTGTATCGTATACTACTCAAGCTGGTGATGTAGCGAATATATTTTTCATCCGCTTATGAAATATCTGCTTATAGCACTTAGTGTGATGGTTATATTATTTGCGGGGGAAGCGATTGTATATTTATATGACAATTCACCAATCAAAGATTTTACTATGGTTGTTACTAGTATCGATAGTAATGGTAATACTGTTATTGAAACCACCACTACTACAGAACGAATCCGCGAAGTTCCGGCGCCATCTGGGACACAAATAGTTTCTGTGCATTATTTAACTCATAACGATAAGAATGTTACTGAGACCATTATTTTCATTAGAAACCTAGAAGACAACACTAGTAAAGTTGTTCGTATGAGTGGAGATGCATATCACGCGATAACCAGCGATCCAAGTTGGCTCGGTGAACGGCATTTCATTTTTTACAGTTATTGTGGTACGGGGTGTCAAGGAATTGTTCTGTTAAATACGGTTACAGGTCAAATGAAAGATGGGGTAATTTCCTATCTATCAAAAGGATTTGTTGATAGCGACCAGACACATCTAAAGGATTGGAATGATCAGGTCTTTATAATGGATGGATTGATGGGGGCTGTAAGCACTAAAATAGATAATGATAATAAAATCTATCTTATTTTTAGTTCCTCCAATAGCAATGAAAACGAGTCCAGTACGACAACCTATCGTTATATATTTGATGAACAGACTACCTTACTGACAGAGATAAATTAATCACTTGATACTGTAAATAACTTTCTTTCCCTTCCTATTTTCCTTATTTTATGTTAGTATACAGATGTTAATAAATCTATATCTATGAATTCCACCCCTTCCAATCATTTTTTCGGAGCACTACTACTAGCGGGAGCTGTTCTGGCTCTATTGATTTTCCTACCATTCCTCACACCTATAGTCCTAGCAACAGTGCTTGCTCTCATATTCCGACCAATGCATCGTATTATAGTGAAGGCTTTCTTCAGAGGTAATGAAAGAAGTTCACTAGCCGCATTCATAAGCATATTCATAGTAGCGATAATAGTTCTTATACCGGGATTCTTCATAATAGGGAAGCTATATAGTGAAATACAGAATGCTTATTATTTCTTAATAGACGAAGCAAGTAGATCTACAGTTATCACATTTTTGAATAATATTGCACAGCATATATCCAATTTCCTTTTTAATGTCTATCAACCTTTATCATTCGATTCTCTGAATATTACACAGTATTTCCAGAGTGGACTAGAATGGGCATTCTCCAATATTGATACAATATTCACTGGTATTAGTAAGGTGCTTATGGGTATATTTATATCTTTTCTTGCATTATTTTATTTCTTAAGAGATGGTGGAGAATTTCGAAAGCAGATAATCACCCTAAGCCCTCTCGGTGATGCAGATGATGAGAGAATATTAAGTAGACTAGAACAAGCCATATACTCTGTGGTCGCTGGGAGTCTTATCGTAGGTATTATACAGGGAGTCCTGACTGGAATAGGATTCGCACTATTCGGTGTACCTAGTCCTGCTATCTGGGGAAGTATAGCGGCTGTAGCAGCTCTTATACCTGGTGTAGGGACATCACTTGTACTAGTACCAGGTATACTCTATCTTTTTTTCACTGGATCTACTATCTATGCTGTAGGACTTCTAATTTGGGGAATGCTTGCTGTAGGCCTCATAGACAATATACTCGGTCCAATACTTATAAATAGAGGGATAAAGATTCATCCATTAATGATACTTCTATCTGTACTAGGTGGAATATCATTCTTTGGTCTCATAGGATTCATATTAGGACCTATAGTACTAGCATTCCTTTTTGCCTTACTCGAAATATATAGAATATCTAGAATTTCAAATCATGGCATTAATTGACGATATAACTTTACATATAAAAGCTGGTAATGGTGGCAATGGTGTCGTGCGCTGGCTACATGAAAGGGGCAAGGAATTCGCTGGCCCTTCTGGTGGTAATGGTGGTAAGGGTGGTGATGTCTATATACGTGCTATCCGTGATCTCGGAGTACTCGCAAGATATAAAAATAAAAAGGAATTCGATGCAGAGAAAGGCGGTGATGGTATGAAGGATAGTATGCATGGTAAAGATGGAAGAGATCTAGTAATGGATCTTCCTATTGGTTCAGTTATTACAGATTCTCGTATGGGAAGAGTAGAGAATCTATTAAAAGATGGAGAAGAGATATTAATACTACATGGAGGTAGAGGAGGTCAAGGTAATGAGCATTTCAAATCTTCTACGAATACTACTCCGAAGGAATGTACATACGGTAAGGGTGGGGAAGAGGCTGATTTCCATATTGAACTTGAGCTTATCGCTGATGCAGGACTTATCGGTCTGCCGAATGCTGGTAAGAGCTCGCTTCTGAATACTCTCACTAATGCCAATGCCGAAGTCGGTAATTATGCATTCACTACACTAGAGCCTAATCTGGGTGCTCTCAAAGGAGGATTCATCCTAGCAGATATTCCAGGATTAATAGATGGTGCACATGAGGGTAAAGGTTTAGGTCATAAATTCCTAAAACATATAAAGCATACACATCATCTACTACATCTTATTTCATTAGAAAGTGATAATATTATTTCTGATTATAAAGTGATAAGAAATGAATTGGAAAAATATGGTGATAAATTAGACAAGAAAGCTGAGACAATAATACTCACAAAGACAGATACAGTAGATGAGAAAATTATAAAATCTGCTGTGAATAAACTTTCAAAATATAATAAAGATATTCTTTCTATATCTATTCTAGATGATAAAGCAATAAAAGATCTCAATAATAAGATTGTAAAGATATTAAAGAAATAGTACTATAGAGCCATATATAATATGGATAAGAATAGTCGCAAATACATAGCCACAATAGGACTCGAAATACATGCAGAGCTAAAGACAGAGTCCAAGATGTTCTGCCATTGCAGAAATGATGCAGATGAGAATCGCCCAAATATTAATATTTGTCCTATTTGTATGGGGCATCCAGGAACTCTCCCTGTACTTAATAAGGAAGCAATAAAGCATGTATTGAAAATAGGTTATGCTATCGGTGGTAATATCGCAGATTTCACAGAATGGGATAGGAAGAATTATTTCTATCCAGATATACCGAAGGGGTATCAGATAAGCCAGTTTAAATATCCATTAGTATCAGGAGGTGATCTATCAGGCGTGAAGCTTACTAGGATACATCTAGAAGAGGATACTGCCCAGTCAACACATGATACTCATCATAAGAGCTTAATAAACTTTAATAGAGCTGGTGTACCTCTTATGGAGCTTGTTACTGAACCTGTTATACATGATGCAGATACTTCAGTAAGGTTTGCTAAGGAATTACAAATATTGCTACGCTATGTCGGGGCAGGGGATGCCAATATGGAGAAAGGTGAGATGAGAGTGGAGGCGAATATCTCTATCGCTACTCCAGAGGATACAGAGAAAGGAAAGTTCGGAGTGAAGACAGAGGTGAAGAATCTCAATTCATTCAGAGTGGTAGAGAAAGCTATAAATTATGAAATAGAAAGACAGACCAATCTCCTAGAGAATGGAGAGAAGGTAATACAGGAGACTAGAGGTTGGGATGATAAGAGGGGAGAGACATTCTCTCAGAGGGCTAAAGAGAGTTCCCATGACTATCGATATTTCCCAGAGCCAGATATACCAAAGATGAAAATAAGTGAAATAGAAGAATTCAAGAAAGAAAATATAATAAAGGAATTGGGAGAATTACCATGGGAGAAGAAAAATAGATTCAAGAGAGACTATGGAATGACAGATAAGGAAGTAGATGTCTTTATTGAAAAGTCAGAGATTGCAGAATACTTCGAGCGGGTAGTAAAAGGAAATTCAAAAATAATAAAATTAGCTAAAGATTATATTCTGAATGTCTACATTGGTCTATTAGAAAAAGGACAAAATATAAATACGATTGATTTGAAATATTTCGCAGTTATAATGGAAATGATATATGACAAATTACTTTCATCATCAAGTGCAAAGAGTACGATCGAATTAACAATGAAATATAATTCTGATCCGAGAGAAATAGCAGAGAAAAATAATTTAATACAGAAGAATGATACAGATGAAATAAAAAAGATTGTCGAAGAAATAATAGAATCAAATCAGAATGTAGTAGAGGATTATAAGAAAGGAAAAACTGCATCTCTGCAGTTTCTTATTGGTCAGGGTATGAAGGTTACGAAGGGTTCTGTGAATCCAGAAATACTGAAGAAGATTATCCTAGACCTTCTTCCTCCAAGTGCCTGACAACTAGCTTCCTAACCTCATTCCTAGAGGGTCTCCTATGACCCTTGCTTAGCTCTATCTCAATAAGTATAGCTTCCAGATCCTCTACCCTATAGACTCTATAATTGCTTATAGGATGTCTACCAGCAGGGAACTTGCCACTATTGTCCCAATTGCGAAGAGTAAGAGGTGATACTCCTAGTATCTTCGCTGCATCCTTTATATTTATATATTTCTTTTCCATATTATTGTTATAGATATTTGTAATATTATATCTAATTTATAAAATTTTGATTAATTATAACTACTTACTAAACATTGATATACATTATAACACTACTGTATAAAACTAGTAATCACTTATCCACATTATTAATGTTTATGAATATACTTGAATACCATAGTTAAAATTATTTTATACATAAGTAAAATATGATTTATGATCATATCTAATATAAAAGATAGTAAATCACTGTTAGAATTATAATATATCTGATTATAATTGTAATAATATAGATGAATGTAAAACGAGGCTTTAAAATGCGATATAACGAATTTTATTTTAGAAATAGAGATATACACACTATAATATTTTAATATATTAATTAATTTTTATTATTTATTGATTATTATTTTTTTTATAATCTCAAATATATTTTATAGTATATTGATTTTTATATTTGAATTTATTTTGCCTATTATATGGCTCTAAATATATAATCTCGGATAGAAAAGATAGTAAAACCTTCATTTATGCGATTAAATATACCGATATTATTAAATTAAATGTAAATATAATTATTATATGGCTCTAAATATATAATCTCGGATAGGCGAGACAGTAATTTTATTTATTATATTATTTATTATCTTTTAAAATATCTCAATATATTTATATAATTATTTTATATTTATATTTAGTTTCTGATAGAATTTATTGTATTTTATTGATTTACTATAAAAAAACAAGCCTTTATAATGCGTTTTAATGCATATAAAAACTAATATATGATATTTAGCCTATTATTAATATCATATATATGAATTTAATTCTACTACTTTTAATTGATATATGATCAATCTCTATATTTATCTGAATTTGTTTAAATATGATACTTTTCTTAAAATTTCTTAAATGAATTTGATAAAAATTTGATTTAAATTTTAAGAATTATTTTTATAGAAAATTATAAACTTATCCACATTTTTCTATGAGAAATGGCACGAGAATAGGATATAATTATATTAATAAAAATATGAAAGATACTCTTATTCTAGAAGGTAAAAATTACATCTCGGCTAGACGAGCTGCTAGGGTCATGAATTATGCTCAAGATTATATTGGTCAACTCTGTCGTTCTGGCAAAATTGATTGCCGAATGGTGGGCAGATCTTGGTTCGTAACAGAGGAGTCTCTCATCGCTCATAGAGAGAGTGCAATAGATGCTACAGATGAGAGAGCTTCGAAAATGTTGAAGAAGAAATTTACTGCAAAAGTCATACCAGAAGTATCTGCTATTCCATCACTGATTCCAGAATCTATTCCATCTCCAATTATTCCTGAAAAGACAGAAATCTCATCATTGAAGTATGAGAGTCATAATGGCCCCACTCTTCCTGAGATCAAGAAGAGAGTTCCTGAAAAATTCAATATAAATAATATTTTCGATAAGCCAGTATATGAAACTCCAATTGTAGCAGTTACTCATTCTGCTATTGCTTCTCCTATTTCAATTAATAAATTACCATCGAAGAGCTCATTATTACTCGTTGCTATAGCTGTCGTCATTGCTTTCACAGGATATACATTATCTTCATCATCTATTACTACATCTAGGACAGGTGCTTTTATTTCTTATAGCCAAGCTTCTGTCGGAACTTTCTTCAGTAATTTATTTGGAAATGTTTCTTCATATTTCGCATCGTATTTCAATTTCAATAACAATAAAGGACTTGCAGATAATAATGTGAAAAAGAATTTATCAGAGAGTGTCTCTGATGCAAGGTCGAATGGTATAGCAATAATACCCTCATCCAATTCTATAAAGGCAGATGAAGAAGAGAAGATAAGGGTTAGAGATACATTCTCTGATGAGGTAAAGGTCAAGGCAGATGATAGTGGTACGGCTGGTATTATCACCCCTGTATTCAAGAAAACGAATGGAGATGATTTCCTATATGTTCTTGTACCAGTTAAGGAAGATAAGAATAAATAATACCATGATCAATATCTTCAATAAGAAAATTCAATTGATCATAATAATAATAGTTTTCCTTTCTTCTTTTAATATTTCTCTTGCAGAGGTGATGTCTAGTGGTAGCTATCAGATGGAGCTAGATAGTGTGAACTTCGGTGGAGCACAGTCTAGCTCCGCATCATATCTTCTAGAGGATACATTCGGTGAATCTGGTACAGGGGAATTGAGCGGTACTAATTACAATGCCTCTATCGGATATCAGCAGGCTAGTATAGTCCCTGTTACTCCATCTACTCCTACTACGACAACACCATCTACTACTGGAGGTTCTATTAGTGGTGGTACATCCTTCATACCGAATGTGAAGAATTTCACAGCTACTCCATTACAGAAAAGTATTCTATTGACATGGGAATATCCAGAGCTGAATGTCATAGACTCTGTAGTCATAATACGTTCTGATAAATTCTTCCCATCGAATCTTACAGATGGGGAAATAATATTCCAAGGAAATGCGAATAAGGTTTTTGATTATGATGTTGAGATTGGTAAAACATATTATTATGCACTTTTTGCTAGGAATTCTATAGGAATATATTCTTCTGGAGTTCTGGCTCGTGCACGCATAATACCTGTAGGAGAAGAACCTGAAGTGACTCCTCCTGAAATATCTACAGATCCATTCGCTGATCTCCCACAAGCATTGAATGTAGATCCTATTATCTCTGCTCTTACTCTTCTTGACTTCGACTTCATACAAGATGGTAGGAAAATAGAACATACTGGAAACTCTGTTCCAATAGATGCGAATAAAAATCTCACAGTGCAATTGCAATATAATAAAGTCCCAGAGATATTGAAGACAATAGCTATCACACTTCGTGATCCAGAAGATACTTCCAAAGTCTTCACATTCCTACTCCGCGCTAATAAAGAGAAGACAGTATATGAGGCTACGATATCTTCTCTAGAGAGAAGCGGTAATTATCAATTGAATGCTGTAATAGTAGATTATAAGAATCAGAGTTTGAAGAGACTTGCTGGTGATCTACGTGCATTATCTATCGGATCAATAACAAGTCTATATAATATTTATAAAGATCCTAGAATTCTATTTGCAGTTATTCTCCTTTTCATTCTTGCTTTCATCGCTATTATACTTTTCGTAAATCATAATAGAAATAAAAGAGATAGAAATAGAAATAATAATATAGCAATAGGTTTGATCTTCCTTATTATTTCTGGTTTCGCTTTCACCTCACACTATGCCTTTGCTGCTTTCAATAAAGAAATTAATTATCAAGGTAAGCTCGCTGATAGTGCTGGTGATGCTGTCGCTGATAGTACATATGCTATGGAATTCAATCTCTATACTGTTCCTACTGGAGGTACTGCAATCTGGACAGAGACGCTAAGTGGCCTAGATGAAGTCACTGTTACTGATGGCCTCTTCAGTGTCATGCTCGGTTCTGTAACTTCTCTTTCTAGTATTGATTTCGATCAGACTCTATATCTAGGAATCAATATAGAGGGTGATGGGGAAATGAGTCCTAGGAAGAAGCTCGGAGCTGTACCTGCTGCATTCGTAGCGGATACTCTGGATGGTCTAGATAGTACACAGTTCCTAAGATCAGATACTGGTAGCGCTACATCTGGATATTTCATCGCTACTACAACTACAGCATCTGTTTTTCCATATGCTTCTACTACTGCATTCACTGTAAGTGGCGCACTTTATAATACATCTTTACTCAATGGATGTCTCAATGTTACTGGTGGACTTATCGATTCTACAGGATCGGCTTGTGGTGGTGCTGGCGCAGATAGCGTTCTTACTAGGAATGCTTTGAAGGGTCTTATCTACGCTCCAACTACTACAGATTCATTTGTATTAGGTGGCACTGCTACTACTACTGATTCTAGACTACAGGTATTCGGTACTACAACATCTACTATTTTCGTAGCAAATTCTGCTACTACCGCATCTGTATTTCCATATGCTAGCTCCACAGCTCTCACATCCACATCACTATTCGCAACAAACTTCACTCTCGGCACATTAGATGGTCCTCTACAAGCAAACAATGGTCTAGTTTCTGCAACAACTTCTATCGGAGTAATATATGGTGGTACAGGGCTTACATCCATCGCTTCATCATCTCTACTTATTGGTGGTCCGAATAATACATTTATAGGTTTTGCAACTTCATCACTCGGTATTGCACTAGGAGATACTACAGGTACTTTATCTGTATCTCGTGGTGGTACAGGTCAAACCTCATTTGGTCAAGGATGGTTACATTCTGATGGAACTACACTAACATCATCCACTAGTCCCACTGTGGCATATATTACAGCTACATCTACTACAGCATCTATATTTCCATATGCTTCCACTACAGCTCTAT
>CAZDRC010000009.1:0-15978 GCA_964507965.1 uncultured Candidatus Saccharibacteria bacterium | reverse complement strand
ATAAATTAATTGTCACATTGAATCTTAATGTAGAAAAATACAATACAATAGGAGCAAGTACAGGTGAGAAATTCGATGAAGGTGAATATATAAGTGATTCCAGTGGAGCGACTATTAATATTTTTCAATACGATAGTGCCAATAGACTCTTGAGAGTTCTAGCTCATGAATTCGGACATGCACTCGGGCTAGGACATATAGATAATACTAAAGCTATAATGTATTATCTAAATGAGGGTATGAATGATGAATTAACAATAGATGATCTGAATGCATTGAAGAGGGTGTGTAAAATGGAATAGAACTCAATAGATTTATTTTTATATATATTTGACATTATAAACATATAGTGTTACTCTTCTAATAGACAAATTCTGAGTAGTCATGTCACTACGAAGGTATGGGGTTGTACACCTGACCCCGCAAAACGTATACTCGGCCTTGCTATATCGCTCATACAGGTAGTGCCCATGCATCAGTAGTGATATTTTCTTATATAATTAGAAATGACTCTGAACCGGCGCTAAACTGATAATGGAGATTAGGACGAAACAAACGGTCCCTAAGCAAGATGGAAGGTCTGCGTCCTGAGTAGACGTAGCCAAGCAACAGTTGTGATACCCCCTGGAGACAATACGGTCTCCGGGGTTTTCTTTTACTTACTATATCTTGATATTCTGTTATAAATATTCCCCGAATATATCCAGCCAATCCTCCATTAGTCTTGTAATAAGAAAGCTCTTCACTATATATTGATGAGCATTCTTACCTAGTCTCGCGCGCATTTCAGTATCTTTCATTATCTTTACAATACTAGTTTTGAATCCTTCTTCATCGCGTGGATTATGAAGGAATCCATTCTCACCATCTATTATCTGTAGAGGAATACCACCTACAGAAGATGCAACTATAGGTGTACCCTTATACATAGCTTCAGCAACGATAAGCCCGAAGCCTTCCTTTATAGACTTCTGTATTATTACCCTAGCTCTACTCTGCACAGCATTCACTACACGGTCATTATCAGCAACATTTATGAGTAAATGTATATCTCTCCTATGAGAATACCTTTTTATAATATCATCATAGACTCTCACTCCTTCTGGATCATCAGTAACAATATTACCTAGAAGTACAAGATCACAATCAAACTCTTTCTTCACCTTCTCATATACACTTATAACACCGAGTGGATCCTTCCATTTATCATATCTTGATACTTGAGCGATGAATGGTCTCTTAAGATCAATACCAATATTACTTAATATCGTATCAATTGCAGATTCTGATAATGGTACATTCTTCGGAGAAAGAGGATCAATAGCTGGAGATATTATATTTTGTTTAATTTCTAAATTCTTCCTATATTGTTCTGTAGAGATTATCATTCTGTCATATTTCTCAATATATTGTTTCAAAAAGTCCCAAGTCTCTGGATTAGGATCAGATATATCTATATGACAACGCCATATCCATGGTTGATTCTTTTTATAGAAATTAATAAGTGGAAGAGGTTGTGGATCATGTACTATCACTAGATCATGATCTAGATGATTAGATAATGCGAAGCGTTCATTAATATCCAGATAATTATTCTTCATATCTTCGCTTAAATATGAACCATTACCTTGTAGGCCATTATGTATTGCCTTGGTAACTTCGAAGAAATCAGGATTACCTTGTATTATTTTCCAATCAAATTCAATACCTATAGTATTAAATAATAGTACAATACTATTCAATATTTCTGCCACTCCACCACCTTTATTAGTAGAGCTTATGCAGGCAATACGCTTCTTATGGAATTTCTTTGTTTTTTCTTTTATTCTATCTATTACTTCTTTCCCTACTATTTCTTCATAAGATTCTAAATTATTCATAATATTATTATTGATTCTTTATTTAATAGAAAATATTTCAAACCAATAATATTTATTTCCAATGGGACAGGTATTATTCTGATTTTCGGTCCTAGCCATTTCTGCTTATTAATATAATTCTCTAGATCCTGTAATAGATTATTATAATGATGTACCACACCACCACCGAGTACTATAGTACTAATTTTATTAATACTAATAATATTCATAAGTCCAATAGAGAAATATTGAATGATTTCATTATGATTATCTTTATTTCCTATATCTATATTATTAATAATAGCCTCCAGACATCCCTTCCTACCACATGTACATTGTGGACCATTAATATCCATTATATGATGCCCTGGCTCGATAGGTGTCAATATTTTCTTATTACAAGAAGTCCTAACAAGTGTTCCACCGATACCAGTTCCCCAATTAATATAAAGGAAATCATTCACTGTATTATATAGAGATACAGAGCCCAATGCACCAGCTACTGCATCATTTATCATAAAAATAGGACTATGGAATATATTTTCTAAATCATTGACAATATTCCTACCATTCCATGATTGTAGATTAGGGGAAAATATTACCCTTCCTTCTGTAATATCCAATATTCCTGGAATACATATTACTATTCCTTTCAATTTACCCTTATACTCTTCCAGAAACCTTACAATAGTATTGAGATCATTCTCATAGACATTCTCTATCGGAAGTGTTTCTACAGTATTAGAATCTGTATTATTTATATTTTCTAATTCTGCTATGCGGATATATGTTCCACCAATATCTATTAAGGCATACATATTTTCTATTATATACTATATTAGCTGAAACTGAAGTGGTGGAATAAGCTATATAGGGATAAATCTGATATAATGAGATAATGAAGGCAAAAGTAGAAAATATAATTGGTAAAATAAGACCATATATACAGATGCATGGTGGTGATGTAAAGTTAGTAGATATAGAAAAAGGATCTGTAATACTGAAAATTACAGGAAGTTGTTCACATTGTTCTTTGAAAGATCTGACGTATAATAAAATGCTAGGGGGTATATTGAAGCAAGAAGTCCCCGGGGTAAAAAAGGTGATTATAAAATAATTAATAATTTAATAATAAAATAATATGGCAAATATACAAGAATATCCACGTAGTAAAGAAGGTTCAAATATAGCAAAGATAGTCGTAGATAAAGATCTATGCATAAGCGCAGCTTCATGTATAGCGATAGCTGGAGAAACATTCGCATTAGATAATGAGAATAAAGCAGTAGTAATAGATGCCAATGCAATAGATGATCAGACACTCATGGCTGCAGCAGAGTCCTGCCCTACGAAGGCAATATTCCTATATGATAAAGATGGTAATAAATTATTCCCAAATTAATCAAGATCAATATGGCAGAATCATATAAATATTTAATAATAGGAGGTGGGGCATCTGGGACGACAGCTGGAGAAACAATAAGACAGAAAGATAGTGAGAGTAGTATAGCAATAGTGAGCGATGAAGCACATGCATTATATTCTCGTGTTATGCTATCGAAGCCGAATTTCTTCCTAGAGAAAATCTCATTCGATCAGATTTTTCTAAAAGGTGATGAATGGTATAAGAAAAATAAAATCACATTTATAAATAATGAAACAGCTATCAGTCTAGATAAAGCAAATAAAGTCGTAACCCTAAGTAGTGGTAAGAAAGTCTCATATGAGAAACTATTAGTAGCTACAGGAGTACGTGCTAGACCATGGAATGTACCAGGAGCAGATAAGAAAGGTGTGTATTCCCTACGAACATTGGAAGATGGTAAGGCTATAATAGATGCTATAAAGACTGCAAAAACTGCAATATGTATAGGTGGTGGCTTCATCGGTTTTGAAATGGCAGATCTTATGAAGCTAGCAGGACTAGATACTACCATGCTACTCCGTGAATCATATTTCTGGGAACCGACACTAGATAGAGCTTCAGGAGATATGATAGAGAAAGCCCTAGAGAAAACAGGAATAATAATAAAGAAGAATGCGGAAGTAGCAGAAGTAATAGGAGGCAATAATGTAGAAGGAGTAATATTGAAAGACGGTACAAAGATGCAATGTGAAATAGTAATAGCTGGAATAGGAGTAATACCAGCATCATTGGATTGGTTGAAGGAAGCAGGAATAAATATTAATAAAGGTATAATAGCAAATGAATATTTAGAAACTGATACTCCCAATATCTGGACAGCTGGTGATATAGCAGAATATAAGGATATAATATTAGAAGAAAGTATACAATTAGGGAATTGGGTAAATGCTCGTGAACAAGGCCGTATAGCTGCTCTCAATATGGTCGGAGAAAAGACCTCATTCAAATTCGTATCCTTCTATACAACACAAGGTGTAGATATTAATATCGCCTTCATCGGTGATTCTAGACCATTACCTGATCGTATAGTAATACAGCGTGGATCTCCAGAGATAAACTCCTATGCTCGTATACTCATAGTCGGCAAGGAGCTAGTAGGAGTAACAATGATAAATAGGACTTCTGAACTCACTTCCCTAGCAAAGATAATAGAGAAGAATATAGATATCTCTGAGAAATATAAGGAATTAGCCGATCCTGATTTCGATTTGAAAAGTCTATTAAAATAAATATTATAATCAAAATATGGAAAATCAAGAAAAGATAAAATTAGGTTGGTTCTCCTATTCATGCTGTGAAGATAGCACAATAGTATTAACAGAAATAATGAATGATCATTGGCAAGAATGGAAGAAGATCTTCGACTTCCGACATGTACGTGTATTGAAATCAAAGAATATAATGGATGAATTCGATATTGCATGTATAGAGGGAGCTATAGCTTCCCCAGCACATGAAGAAGAAGTGAAAAAAATAAGAAGTATATCGAAGAGAGTAGTAGCAATAGGTGCTTGTGCTGTTATAGGACTTCCCTCAGCACAGAGGAATACATTCACAGAAGATCAGAAAGCTAGTATAGATTTCCTAGTAGCACGCTTCGGTGCATTACCAATGGTGAAGAAATTATCAGATGTTGTGAAAGTAGATGCAGAAGTCCCCGGATGTCCAATGGATCCGAAAATGTTCCTAGAGAAAATCACTGCTTTAGTAGTAGAATTCCAAAAAACTAAATTTAAATAAATATATATGCACACATTCGATATATCACTTGATCATATTACTAAGGTAGAGGGTAACGCTTCCCTACATCTATCTGTAGAAGATAATAAGGTCAAAAGTGTAAAATTCATAATAGGAGAAAACAAGCGCTTCTTCACCGAGGCAATGAAGGGTAAGACTATAGGTTCTATTCCGCAACATCTTTCCCGTATATGTGGTACATGCTCCAATTCCCATCTACTATGCGCTATAGAAGCATGTGAGAATGCTCTAGATATAGATGTAACAGAACAGACTAGGATAATGCGAACTCTTACCGTACATGGTCTTATAATACGTGATCATGCTCTACATCTATACATATTCTGTCTACCAGATATATACGGAGTAGATGCTTTCCTAGATCTAGATGAGAATATTCCTGAACAACATCAGATCCTCCATGATGCCTTCGATATAAAGTCCGCTGGGAATTTCCTAGCTACCCTCATAGCAGGTAGAAGCGTACATGCACTGTATCCTACTATCGGAGGTTATCTACATTTCCCAGATCAAGCAGGTATAGATGAAGCAATAAGTAAATTAAATTCTATAAGAGATGCAGTATTACGTACAGTGAAGATATTCCAAGACTGTCCTTTCCATTTCGATAGGAAGACTCACTATATGGCACTTATACCAGACAAGACATTCGGCTATCTAGATGGCTCAATATATACAAGCCAAGGTGAGAAATATGGAGAAGATCAATTCCGTTCACATCTTGAACATGTAGTATTACCATATTCACAAGCATCAGCATATACATATGATAAAGAAGGTTATATGGTAGGCTCTCTAGCACGTATCAATCTTGCTCAAGACAAATTACATCCCAAGACTAAAGAATCTCTGAAAGATACATTGAAACTATTCCCTTCTACCGATATTTTTTACAATAATCTAGCCCAAGCAATAGAGATATTACATTCTGTAGATGAAGCAATAGATATACTTACAAATACCACCTTCAGACCAGAACCAATAATAAAGAAGGAGATGCGAGAAAGTGTAGGTGTAGGAGTAGTAGAGGCACCACGCGGTACCCTGTATCACAAAGTTGTGCTCGGCGCAGATGGTAAGATCAAAGAGGGTGAAATAATAGTACCGACAGGTCAGAATCAAATAAATATAGAAAGAGATATTGGAACTCTAGTAGAGAGACTATTGCCAGATACTCCTAGAGAACAGATAGCAATAGAGATAGAGAGATTGATTAGGGCTTATGATCCATGTATGAGCTGTGCATCACATTTCTTGAAAATTAAATGGAATTAAACATGGAAAGAGAACCATTCGTATCCCATATTAATGGCCGTCATTCTCTGCTCAAGCCACCGCTATCAGCTAGACTAAGATCTGGTAGTGTAGTACTTAATCCAGGTGAATCTGTAGGTGAGCATAAAACAGAGAATCGTGAAGAAGTAATAATAATATTGAAAGGTAATGCAGTTATTACATGTGAAGGTGAAAGATTCGCTATAGGAGAGAAGCAATTCGCCTATATTCCCCCAGAATGTATACATAATGTCAGCAATGAATCAAATTCTATACTAGAATATGTATATATAGTGACAACTATAGATGATAGCAAGGCTAAAGAGCATTCTCATGGTGGAATGTCTCATTCTCATTGATCAAATTTGATTTCATATTATCTGCAGTCCTCTTTGCAAAGAATATTAATAAGAATGCACCTGTAATATATAGCAAGGCACTTGCTATATTCTGACTTGTTATAGTATGGGTAATGAATATTGCAGAAAGTAGATTGGTAATAAGAGTCGCTGGGACAAGAAGTGTAGCGACATATATAGCAGGAGCACGAGCTAAAGCAGAATACCATGTAAGTACATATGCAGTAAGAAGGGCTCCGCTTATTATCACCCATCCCCATTGTACAGAAGTAAGAGATAGTATTGGTCCTAGACCACTAGAAAAAGAAGTATAAATTATAAGTAATACAGATCCGATAATCATACGAGAAGCACCTACTGTAATACTAGATACATCTGCTAGGACTTTCTTTGCTATTATATTCTCTACTGCCCACAATATCGTAGCGGCTAATATCATAATTTCTCCAATATTGAATGTGAATCCATTGAATCCACCGATGAAAAGATTCCCGGTGAATACAAGAGCGATACCGAGCCACTGTTGCCAGACCATACGCTCCTTCAGGAATGGAATAGCAAGTATTGCAACCCATAGGAATAGAGTCTTATGTATCATAGCGCCATTTATAGCACTAGTATGAGAGAGACCAACGAAGAATAGAATGAATGGTAATGCTCCGCCAATAATACCAATTAAAAAGAGTTTCAAATATTGAGATTTCGATAATGAAAGGATTTCTTTTCTTTTTTTAAATAGAAGGATGATACCGATGAAAGCAATAGCCACAAGACTATTCTTCATCATTGTGAAGAATACTGGATCCTTCATAACAGTAACTGCGAATTTATTAATAAAGACTGATACACCAGAGATAAGAGCTGTCCCTAATGCAAGCATTGTTGCTATTCTAATTGTATTATTTTTCATATTGATTATTGTAACATATTTATATATCTGATAAAGTAATGAAGGATTGAGAAAGGAAAAAAATGAATATGAATATCACCGGAGAGAGACTCTTCTTACTCTATGCATGGCCATGTGCCATATTGAGGCTCAATGCAGGGAAAATAGGTGGTAATGACTATATAGAACTTGAAAGATTAGTCAGAAGTGGTGCTGATCCGAAAAGGGCATTACTTGCTCACTGCTTCCCAAATGCACATAAAGGTATTGGCTCATGGAGCTATGACTCTGTCGCTCATTATTGGAGGAATCTTCACTGTCATGAGGGTAAACCAAAAGATGTGAGAAAGGTTATGGTAGTAGAGATTATGCATAAGGGGCTTGTAAAAGTAAAGATAGGAGATAGAAGTCTTATATTCGTCAATGAATACGAATTATCTTTACAAGTCGGTGATATAGTGTTCACTCACAAGAACACAATCATTGAAAAAACACAGAACGACACCGCTTAGGCGGGCGTTCTTTTTTTATTAAATTATTTTATAGAATTAATTGATTCTGAAATATGTAGAAAAGCATCTTCTTCATTCATCATAGGAGGAACGCCGATTATCTTTATCGCTTTTATTTTACCCAATTTAATAAGTAAACGAATATTAGCAAGTGCATCGAAATCATGCATAGAAACCCTAGGTGTAGTATCGAATTTCTTTATATCATCAAATACTTTTATATCTTCAATACCGAATACAGTATCTAGTATTATCATCTCCCCTTCTATATCCCATTCTTCATTGGGATCCTTCACTTGGAAATCAATATCTGGAAATCTCTCACATAATTGTGGAAGAATACGAAGTGGTAGAGAATCTTCTTCTAAATCTGGATTTCCAAATACAAAAATAGTCATATGATGAATTATACAGTTTGATTAGCAAAAGCAATATTCTTCAGTGTGTATTTCTCTAAGACCTTCCTCTGTTTTTCTGTTATGACTTCACATGGCACACCCCAATGTATAGATACTATCTGACCGATCTTTATTTGTTCAATATCATATTCTGATTCTAATTGTCTCGTGAGAACTCTAATTATCGGCTCACCCATTGAGAATCTCCCCTTAGAATATGTTATAAGTTTTGAAGAAACAGTAATACTAGGTCCGAATACGGAAGTGACAGTTCCGGATGTTATACAGCATTCATTCATACTTTCTAATTTCTGTGCGATATTCTTCGCATCTTTATTATGTCTCCAAATATTCAAAACATGAAAAGAATGATGGGGCAATGCTCCCTGTCCTATCTTTTCTTCTATCCATCGAAATTCTTTATTATCTACTTTATCTTTTATATGTAAATCATCAATAAGAAAATTATGTAGAGTCCTTTTCTCTATTGTCTCTAAAAGCTCATTACCTATCCAATACGCTTCAACCACTTTCCTATTGAATGGATTCTCAATATTATTAGCCCTAGCTATATGCCTGAGATACGGATAGAGGGTCTGGAACTGCTTCAGAATATGAGCTAAACCAATATCCGATTCCCCACTTTCTATAAGTGAAGCCATTTCCCTATTGGCATCTGGACCACAATAATGTAAACGATTGGGACCGAATGAATATCGGCTACAAAGCATTATGCCTTCCATACTATCTATATTTTCCATTATTAATCCAATTCTATTCTCTATCAGTGAAAACTACAAGTCTATTGGAATAACTTTTATTAATTTTATTCCAATTTCCTCCACAAGTTATAAGATTAAGATGAGAATTATCATCATTTGAATTGAATACATCCGGAGCATTCTCACCATCTCTGTATATACGAGTTTCGGATACGATATAGGTAATAATTATACCCTTTTCATCTTTAATATATACTTTATCACCTTTCTGTAATTTATTCAGATTATCGAATACAGCTTGTATACTATCTTTCCAACCATAGTGTCCTGAGATAATAGAACTTCCCTTTTCTCCTGGGCGTGGTCCGAGACTGAATAATGATGCATTACTTGGACCCTTCGGAGCACCTATTGATCCATCAGTGGTAAGACCTACAGACTCTAGACTGGTATTAACATTGATTTTAGGAATTATGAGATTAAGAGATGTCATGGTTCCATTTCCTATAGATGAAACAGTCCTTGATGAAACAGTTTTCTCTAATGAGAAGAAACCTGTATTAGGAAGCTTTGGAATAAATACAGGGGATGATGTCGCTCCAACAATGACTGAGGAAGTCGCTATAGCAGTAGCAGATTGATTATAAGAATCATCACTATAGCCAGTTGTAGTTGCAGTATTTATAGTAGTTGTTGAAAGTAACATAGTACAGTTATATTTCCAATTCTCTGTTATATCAAGTTTATTATTATTATTAATATCACCAGATAGGAAAGCTACTGGACTACATTTATCATCTATTACTGTAACATTCTTCAATGCTTGCTGACCTCCTACATTCCATACAGTATAATCATAAGTGACTAGACTAGGTCCGAGAGGTAAAGCTAATGGATTAGGGATTTTCGTTATGCCGATAAAAGGTATTATTCTATTGCTACCTCCACCTCCACCGCCACCACCTCCTCCACCTGCAGGTATCACAGGTACAACAGGCGGAGCATCAGCTATTATTGTTATATTCACTCCCTGATCACCACCTCCAATACTATTAGTATCATTCTGATGAATAATTCCTGTATCAATTGCGGTAGATGTCAGAGTACCATCTAGCTTTACATCTGAAGTTTCCGCTATATAACTTATAATATTCGTATAAGTATCAGACTCTCCATTTGCAAGTGTTGTTCTTGAAAGTGGAACATTATGAATCTGACCATCTGGAGTCGTAATAGAAGCTGTTATATCAGAAGCATCGCAGACAATAGGCCCAACACTAAGACCATTGAATACTTTCACTGAAAAAAGGATAGTATCACCTATATGTACTTCTGATTTATCTGTAAAAAGATTGATTCCCAGACCACTACCGCTACAACCTTCTGGATTCCTATGTGCAAGTACAGGATTTGCCCATAGCGAAAATGACAGTAAAACAACGCTTATTCCCAATATTAACCATTTATTTAATTTTTTCATTTTTTGTATATTTTTTGTATATATATCTTATCCATAATAAAGACTTACCTAAAGACAAGTGTATACCTAAACTTGACAAATAGCAAGTAAAATTGTTTTATCATAGTTTTCTTTATATTTATAAGGGAAACCAAACATTCATATAACAAATACGAAAAAGACCTCAGAAGAGGTCATTTTCGTATGTATATAAAAATACTTTCTGATTACATAGGTGCTGACATATCAGAACCACTCTTACAAGCACTACAATTCTTCTTATGACCGAAAAGTTCTGCTATAGCTGCTATACCTACTAGAACATATATCACTCTAGAGATTATAGCGTCTTGACCACCGAATAATACACCTACATCCCATCCAGCAACACCCACTAGAAGCCAATTAAGACCTCCGATTACTAATAGAATCCAAAAAACAATATGTAATCCTTTCATAAAATTATACTATTTATTAAATAATAATATACTAACTACTTATAATTATACTTTAATAACAAATCTTATTCAATATGATTTATGCACATCTATATACTTTTCTGTACTTTCTCCATGAACAGCTTCAATAGAGCTTTAGTATCATTCTCTCTTTCATTGAATTCTGATCTAAGTACGATAATAGCAATATTATATGACTTATCACCATTTTTATAATTAAATAGAGAAAGCATACTTTCCTTGGCTTCATTTGTTCTACCTGTCTTCCCTCCTATGAAATTAGATTCGAGAGAAAATGGATTAATATTCTTATAGACCTGCTCTCCATGACCAGTAGTAGATGTGATCATATCAACCTTCTTTGTAATATTAAGTATTGGTTTATCATAATTAAAAATATATTTTGCAAGAACAAATAAATCCTCTGCATTAGATTTATTCATATAACTTAATCCAGATGGATCACTGAATGATGTATTCTCCATACCTATTTCATACACTATAGAATTCATTTCATAAATGAAATCATCATATCCATAGGATTCTGCTATCGCTTCGGCCGCGTCATTGCTAGATTCTAGAAGTAGTGGGTATAGGAGCTCCATAGGAGAATAGACTTCCCCAGGAGACAGATGCCCAGCATCACTATATGGTTCTAGCATCTTATTCGTAATAGTTATTTCTTGATCTGGTTTCAGAACATTATTTACAAGAAGAGCAGTTATTAATTTACTGATTGAAGCAATAGGGAAAATTTTCTTTGTATTCTTTGCTATATATATTTCTCCTGTCTCTATATTGCCTACTAGATACTCTTCTGCAGATACTAATGGTTTGACTTGTTCTACTGTATTATTTTCTTTATTTCCAATTGAATTTTTCTCGAGGCTTTCTTTTGCTAAAGCTATATTATTCACAGCTTTTACTTCTTCTGTTTTGCCAGAAACTTCTATAGTAAGTTTTTTATTATTATTTTCTATATTATTGTTTATGATAATAGCAATAACCACGAATGCAATAGCACCTAATAGAAGCTTCTTTATATTCTTATTTGATAATGGTGAAAACAGCCCTTCTGGAATCATATTTCCTAGTATAATACAAAATCATTATCTTGTAACGGATATAGATGGAGTCATCTCTCCCGTAGAGCTAGCAGTGACTCTACCATTAATATCCTGATATATGACATATTGTGTATCATAATCAGTATTATCTATATAATGAGCTCCTATAGCGCTAGGATCATATGGTAGAGATGATAGATAGGACGGCACCACACAGCTAGCAAGGTCGAATCCTCCAGAGAGAATATCACTCTTCACCGTAGTAGGAATAGCTGGTAATGCTACCGTGGTCGTGCCACAGAGGAAAATCCCATGATTCTCAGATATATTCTGACTAATGGAATTCAAAATAGCATTTACATTACTCACTCTCTGGGAATCTCTAGCCAATTTGAACTGTCTAGATGGATTCACAGCTACTAGCACTACAGCTGCTAGAATTGCAATAATCCCTATAACGATGAGAATCTCAATAAGCGTAAAACCCTTCTTTTTATTTTCTTTTTTATACATATACTTTTTCTATTAATTATTAATAACAGAATGAGTATACGGAAAAGAAATGAAGCCGAAATAAAAAAAGAATAAAAAAAGAATAAAATCTCTAGTTAGACAATAAAAATAGATTTATGCAATAGCAACTCCCACCATTTTCCTCACTATTTCCATCTTTTTTTCTGCTACTTTCTTTGCACTTTTTCCACCTTTTTCTAATATTTCGGCTATCTTTGATCTATTTTCTACCAAACTCTCTCTTTTTTCACGTATTGGTTTTATGAAATTATCTATATCTTCTATCAAGGTTTCCTTTAGAATCTTATACTTGCCTTTATTTTCTTCATATATATTCTTTAATTCATTTTCATTTCGGAATAATTTGTGAATATTATATACATTCACAGGTAATTCCCCACTGGAATCTGTTACTATACTCATAACTGACTTTATTATCTCATCTCTTTCGGCGAAAAGTGATATGGTATTGTTATAGCTCTTTGACATTTTCTGTCCATCTGTCCCTGGTACTATTGCAACTTCCTTCATAATCATAGGTTCTGGTAATTTGAAGGTTTCGCCGAAAATATTATTGAATTTCTGTGCAGTATCACGAGCATATTCTACATGTTGTTTCTGATCTTGCCCTACTGGTACTGTATCTGCATCGTATAAGAGAATATCAGCAGACATAAGCATAGGATAATTGAATGTTCCCACACTTATTTCCTTATTCTTCGCTTCTGCATCTTTATAGGCATGTGCACGCATGAGATATGGCATAGTAGTGATAGTATCGAATATCCATGCTAGCTCTGTATGTGCCTGTATATCTGATTGTTTGAATATTGTGCTTTCTTCTGGATCTAGACCTATTGCTATATAGTCTATTGCTAAATCTATAATATTATTCTTCATTTCTTCTGCATTCTGTATGAAATTAAGAGCATGATAATCAGCAATCATGAAATAACAGTGATAATTACTACTTCTTAATAGATCTACATATTGCTTCATAGCACCGAAATAATTACCAATATGTGGTCTTCCTGTTGGCTTCACTCCTGAAAGTAATATTTTCTTTGACATAGGAATATTATATCATCATATTACTTATTTACTATATTCCTTCTCTTTTCAATTCTTCTATTAGTCTCTGTGCTTCTTTACTTAATTTCTTTGGCATATTGACCTTTGTAATAATTAGCAGATCCCCTCTTCTATCACTTCTTTCACTAGGTACGCCTTTCTGTTTTATACGTAATATTTCATTGTGTGTAGTACCTGCTGGAATCTTTACTTCTATTTTACCATCAAGAGTATCAATATCTAGAGTCGCTCCTAGAAGTGCTGTAGTGAGTTTCAATTGTAATTCCATTATTAGATTATATCCTTCCTTTCGAAAAATTGGATGACTCCCTACCCATATACGTACTATAAGATCTCCCTTGCCACCTTGGCCGTCTTCACCCTTACCTTGTACTCGTAGTCCTTGGCCATTCTCTATACCTGGAGGGATAGTAATGGAAAGTTTTTCTTTATTTATATATATCTCTTTCTCTACACCGAATATTGATTCTTTGAAAGATAATTCTATATCGACATTTATATTCGCTCCTTTACGCGGTCGTCTGGAACCACCACCGAAAAATTCCCCGAATATATCGCCGAGATCGAATTCAAAAGCTTGTCCATTCTGTCCACTGTATTGACGGGTAAAATTGGAAAAATCGAATCCTCCAGCACCGAATCCCTGCCCTCCGAATCCACCTTGATTAGGATTGAATCCACCTGCTCCAGCAGAACCGAATGTATCGTATTGTTGCCTCTTCGCATCATCTGATAATACGGAATATGCTTCACTCGCTTCCTTGAACTTCTCTGGATTACCACCACTTTTATCTGGATGATGTTCATGAGCGAGCTTTCTGAAAGCCTTCTTTATATCGTCTTTTGAGGCGCTTTTATCTACGCCAAGTGTCTTGTAGTAATCTTTTGACATGGCTAGGATTATAGCAAAAAAGATGATTTTACGCTAGAAGGTTGGTGGTGAGGGCAACCATCAATTCTTTATCCTTTGGATCACTTTCAGCTATTAGAAGCGCTAGTGCTACTAGTGTATTATCATTTATTTTATTTTCTCCATTTATACGTGATAGAATTCCATTCAATTTTAAGAAGTAAATAAAGATAAAGGATCCTATGCGCTTGTTCCCATCAGAAAATGGATGATCTTTAATAATAAAATAAAGTAAATGTGCAGCCTTTTCATCTTTTAATTTATCTATGGCACTACGAATAAAATCATATTCGAAATGCCTTTTCTCCTTATCTTTACCCCTCCTTAATTTCAATTCACCTTCGTCATATTCCTTTAGAAATCTCCATGAATTAGCATAATCGTGTATAACTGATAACAGACTATCAGTTTCATTCTGATTCAATTCCCTTTTTTTAATTGTTCGTTGAATAAAACTAATCTTTTCATCTAGATCAGCTAATATTCTATCTGGAAGCTTCTTTATTTTTTCATTATTAACTACTATACCCTCTATTAGATACTTCCTTAAGATTTTAGTTGCCCACTGACGAAATTTTATAGCTTTCGAGGAATTAGTACGATATCCAACAGCTAAAATAACATCGAGAGAATATAACGAAATCGGTCTATCAGAATTAGGAATGTGCATTTTTTGCACATTGCTTTTTTTATCAATTTCTTTATCTTTTAAGATATTACTTATGTGTCTAGTTACCACTGTGCGGTCAATATTAAATAGATCTGTAATCTGAGCCTGTGTTGCCCAGATAGTTTCCTTATCTGTATCCGCACGAAGTTCTACCGTCCCTTTTGGACCAGTATATATAATTAATTTACCATCTCTATTTATAATAGATTTTTTGATCATAATATTTATTTGTTATTGATTAATAAAAAGTGGCTACTGAGAACTGAGATAAAAACTCAATAGTAGTGATGTTTGATGGATATATAATATATAATTGAATTTTTATGTCAATTTGACTATCTATATATTCTATGATATACACATATCAGTAGTACATCGCGAATCAACAAAATTTAACAAAAATGGAATTATAGTACATTTGTTATCATACTGTGAACAAGACATGGATAGTTTCTATCTATCTGAGACTTGATTAATGATTAGATTGAGCTTGTTCACTATTTATCAACAAACCCGCACTAGCAATGCGGGTCTGATTTTTATATATAATTAATATACTTCATCATGTGTTCCGATGGACTCTAGATAAACATATTTTGAATCAAAAG
>CAZDRC010000008.1:0-16034 GCA_964507965.1 uncultured Candidatus Saccharibacteria bacterium | reverse complement strand
GCCAGTTGCTCAATCTATCCGTACAACTATGTCTAGTATACGGGGTACTTGCCACCGCGAGCGAGGCACGAAAGCAAGGCTTGTTGTGGGTTCGAATCCCGATTACTGCCCCAGAGATAGCTCTTTTGGACGTAGAATAAATGGGAGACTATGATATCTCATTTCAGGATAAGATGGAGTCGTAAATGAAATACCATTCCCTTTAGAGCGAACAATGTGAAATCGTCAGTACGGTGTAGCATCTTCAAAAGGTTCTTTTCCTCAAAGCTGGTTCTCAGGTGAGAACCAGTTTTTTTATATATATTTGTGACCCTACGCGGAATCGAACCGCGCTTCCATCCTTGAGAAGGATGTGTCCTAGCCGATAGACGATAGGGCCGTACCACTATTAAAATAACCTATATTTTACTTCTTGGCAAGCCACTCCACATCCTGCCTGACGAGTAGCTCCCCTGCTTTATACGGTTCTTCCAGAAGATCCTTCACAATCTTCTCCATTCTCATAGACTGGGAACCCTTCACGAGGACAATATCCCCTTTCTCAATAATCCCCCGTACATATTCACTAGCCTCCATAATAGAATCAAAAGAAATAATATTGCCACCAATCATCTTTGCCCTCTGTCCGACAGTGATGACAATAGAGGCGACTTCATGAGCAAGCACACCTGCCTTCTTATGCTCCTCCGAAGAGAATTTTCCCAATTCCATCATATCACCAATTACCGCGATCTTCCTACCGATAGTCTCAATTCTCTTCATAGTTATGAGAGCTTCAGATAATGCATCGGGGGAGGAATTGTAGGTATCATCTATGATAATACTATCTTTTATACCATTCAGAATATTCATTCTGCCACGAGGAGGAATATGATTATTCAGAGAATTCACAATATCAATAAGTGGAATTTTCTTCACAATACCCACAATAGTAGATGCAAGCAATGGATAGATATGTTGAGAACCGAGAACACCATTCACATTCACTGGAAGACTATTACCTTCATAATCAAGCTTAAAATTCATACCAATAGGGAATCTGAAACCATCCCTTTCTTCATAGACAATATGATCATTTGATGCACTGATATTAGATACTTGATCAAGACCAAATATGTAATATTTCTTATTAATTTCTTTAGCAAAATTGAGAAGCCTATCATCACCACTTTGGAAAATGAATATACCATCTTTCTTTATCGCTCTAGCTAAATATGCTTTCTCTTTGAATACAGCTTCAGGAGATGGAAAGAATTCCACATGAACAGGTATATTACTAATCTTGGTAAATACGGCAATATCTGGATGAAGCCATTTGCATAGATTCTTCATATCATCAGGATGATCTGCACCAAGCTCCAATATCAAACAATTAGGATATTTTGTCTTGAAAATAATAATTTCTAAACCTAATAGAATATTCTTTATCCAAGCAATAGGATCATTCCATGCATTCTTGCAACCGATAATAGTGAGTGGTACACCTATTTCACTATTGAAACTTTTCTCACTCTTCCGTACATACATAGAAGTCCTAGACATCACACTATATATAGCGTCTTTCGTAGATGTCTTCCCTACACTTCCAGTTACAGCGATAATATATGGATGATATTTCTTCAATATTATCCTAGATTCGAATATTAATATACTAGTGATTATTTTTTTAAAAAATGATTTCATCTTTATTATCTATGATTATCTATCTGGCGGAATTTCATAATAATTAATAAGAAATTCTACTATTTCTATAAAAGGATTCGTGAGTGTCTCTGAAGCGTATTCTACATCTTTCGGATAGATTTGATAGAGAAATACTATATATTTAGGGTTATATGCAGGGAAATAGCCGAAGAATGAATGTAGATACCTATCACTATAATACCCGCCATTCCTATTATCTGCAATCTGTGCCGTACCTGTCTTCGCGGCTATACTATATCGTGGCATCTTCACCGTACCTCCACGTAGAGCCTCATCTACCACGGTTACGAGCATCTTGGTAACATCTTCGGCAGTTTCTTTCTTTATTACTTGCTTCTCTTCAATAGGAGTATTCACAATACTACCGTCAGAATATTCAATTCTCTTCACTATATGCGGTCTTACTATTTTCCCTTCATTTGCGAGAATAGATAGAGCTCTTATCGTCTCTATCGGAGTAATAGCAATACCCTGTCCATAAGATGCGGTTGCATGTTCTATATCTCTCGGAGATTCTAGATTCTTCACAATACCTGCTTGTTCATTCGGCTGATCTATTCCTGTCTTCTCACCGAGACCGAAGCTCATGAAATATTTGCTAAATTTTTCATTACCTACCTTGAGAGCTATGGTCGCTGCACCGACATTCAATGATTGGCTCAAGACTTGTTGTACAGGAATAGTACCTCTAGCACGACCATCATAATTAGAGATTCTCTTGCTATCGAGCATTAGGAAACCAGTATCATTATATGTAGAATCCCTATCTATCACTCCAGAATCAATACCCACAGCCATAGTAAGAGGCTTCATAATTGATCCCATTTCATATACACTTTCGACAAGAAGATTGGAGAATACGGCTGGATCATCTATATCTTTCAATTCATTCGGATTAAATGTAGGAAGAAGAGCCATAGCATGTATCTCACCTGTTTTTGGATCCATTATTATTCCACCGACATTATCTGATCCCCAAGTCTCTTTCACTTTTTTTAATACATTTTCTAATTCATTCTCTACTGTCGGATCAATAGAAGATACAATATTCCCTTCATGACTCTTATCTTCGAAAACAGTATTCTTCAGATTCGCGAATAATTCTGCGAAAAAATTAATATTATTAGAAGAACTTCTCCTATTCAATACATCTTCATAATACCTCTCTAAACCATATTGCCCTTTCAATTGATTAGTATTGTCATATCCCACCAGTCCTAATGTCTGTGATGCTAGACCGCCTCCGGGATATATTCTCCAATTATCTTCTATAACATCTATTCCGGGGATTCTCAAACTCTTTATTGATTCTCCAGTGAGAGTATCTACTTTCTTTTGTATTTCTTCATATTGATCATTCTCCTTCATAGCTTTCTTTATAAATGTATCATGATCAATATTTATATATTGCAATAATATCTTATATACATTCTCTGGATCCTTCAGATTATTGGGATTAATAGCAATAGAATATCCATCCTTTATAATTGCTGCACCTATTTTATCTCCTGTTTTCGATTCGAAAAAAATAGAACCCCTATTAAGAGTCTTTATTGAAGGCCTTGAATATTGAGTATCTCCCTGCTTAGCATATTCATCACCCTTTATTATCTGTACTAAATATAATTTCGCTATTATTATCAGTGCTAAAAAGCATATAAAGATTAGAATTATACGAATTCTCAGTATGAAGGATTGATTAGAGTTCATTTTTAGAAGCCATGGCGGTAATAGATTTCTTTGAAATATAATAAGAGACTACTGCATCTTGCAATCCTTTCTCATATGCCGTGTCTAGAGTAATATTATTCTTCAATGATAGATATTGCTCTTCTAGATCTGCAATCTCAGCTGTTAGAGTCGCTACATCATTTACCACTTTCTCTCTTGCAACAATATTCATAATTGCTTTCTGTATTAGGAAACCATATAGAAATGTAGTTATAGCAATAGATATAAAAAGGATATAGAATAATTTTACTCTCTCTCTGTGTAATATTTTATATGAAATTGTTATGAGCTTCACCATATTGTATTTTATTATTTTTCAATTATTCTTAATTTTGCACTTCTTGCTCGCGGATTTTCCTCTATTTCTTTATCATTCGCTATTATTGGCTTTTTCGTTATTATCTTCGCATTCTCATTGTCTGCTTTTTCTTTATTAAAATTTTTTACTATTCTATCTTCTAGACTATGGAATGAAATCACGGCTATCCTTCCCCCTTTTTCTAGTCTTTCGAAGCCTTTATTCAATACTTCCTTCAATCCATTCAATTCATCATTCACTGCTATTCGTAATGCCTGGAATGTTCTTGTCGCTGGATGTATTCTGCCTGTCAGATATAACCTAGGTACTGCGCTCTTTATTATTTCTACCAATTCAAATGTGGTCTGTATGACCTTTTTCTTCCTATATACGATTATTGCCTTTGCTATTCTTCTCGCATATCTCTCTTCTCCATAACCATAGATAATGTCTGCTATACTTTCCTCTGCCCAATTATTGACAATATATTCTGCGGTCAGATCATCATCTCGTATATTCTTGGCGAATGTCATCAGGAGTGGTTCATCCTTCTGGAATGTGAATCCTCTTCCACTTTCTTCTATTTGATTAGAGGATATTCCGAGATCAAGCATTATGCGATTGACTTTCTCTATTCGTAAATCCTTTAATACTTTATCTATATCTCTATAATTACTTTTCTCTAGGAAGATTCTGTCTTTATCCCATTTATCTTTCTCTATGAGATTCTGTCTTGATCTTTCCAATGCTTCTATATCTTCATCTATTCCTATTACTGTGATTTTGCCTTTCATCTTCTCTAGAGCATATCTTGCATGACCTGCATTACCCAGAGTAAGATCGAGATACGTATCATCTGTATGTATATCTAGACCATCTATTGATTCTTTTAAAAGAACTGTAATATGCATGCTATATCATTCCTGCTCCTCCTATTTTCTCAGCAAGCTTGTCTGCCTTGCTCTCTATATCCTGTCTATATGCATTCCAACGTGCTTCATCCCAGATCTCTGCTCTACCACGTACTCCTACTATTACTACATTTCTTCCGAGACCTGCTCTTTTCTGTAGGTATTCTGGTATAAGCATTCGACCTAATGCATCAACATCCACTTCAACCGCACCTCCGAGAAGATAGCGATTGAAACTTCTGTTGTCCGCAGAAAGCATCGAAGAATCAGGAGAAGCTAAACGTTCTGTAATAATCTCCCATGACTTTATCGTGAAGATAAATAGGCATGAGTCTAACCCAGAAGTTATTACGACTTTCCTGCCCGTCTCCTTGCGGAATTTTGCCGGAAGAGATAGGCGATTCTTGTCATCTATGACATGTCTGTATTCTCCGATGAGCATATAGTGATTGTGTAAGTATTATGGAAGAGGGCTTTTCAAAAAATTACAAATTATTTGAAAATAACTCTCTTACCACTCCTTCCCACTTAATGGATATTATATACCACTTCAGTATTTTTGCACTAATAAAAACTGTGGATAATGGGTGGATAAGTTATCTATTGACAAAAGATTAATTTAAAAGTACTATCTAAATAGAGTTCCCGATAAGTGTCGGAATAGCTCATTGAAGTAGAAATAGTAGATCGTATAGATAATATATGAAAGCAAAAAAAGCAACCAGTATCGTAAAACCGCATTGCCAGTGTTTACACGGTACATGCTAACAAAGTGACACGGGTGGAAATTTTATATTCTCCACCCGTAATTCTTGTAATCTAATCTAAAAAAATCGAAAAATATGAAGAAGAAATTTTTTAGAATATCGCCACATCTTAAGATTATACAGAGAGGTGATGAGTTTGCTGTATACAATTCTCTTAATTCCGGTTCTCTTGTTATTATAGATGAAAATGCTATGTACTTTTTAAAGAAATTTAATTCTTTGACCACCCTAGAGGACATATCACCTGAATATAGTAACGAGGAAAAACAGTCTGTGTTCTCATTATTTACAGAATCACACTTAATTATACCTGAGAATATTGATGAGAGATTTGAATTACAAATTAATGCAAATAAGCATTCTCAAAATCTTCGAGAGGGTTGCATGATCAGTGGTCTTGTATTAGAAATGACTAAATCCTGTAATTTCTGTTGTGATTATTGTTTCTCTCGCCTACTTAATCATAAAGGACAAAGAAGTAAAGAAGTCCATATGTCACTAGCTATTGCAAAAAAAGCTGTAAAAGAACTTATCTCTATTGCATTGAAAAATAAAGTGAATCAAATCGAAATTGGTTTTATGGGAGGTGAGCCTCTAATCAATTGGGGTGTTCTTTCAAGTACAGTTCTTTATGCAGAAGCGTTGGTAAAAGATTCTAACATTACTATTATCTTTAGTATTACTACTAATGGTAGTTTAGTTTCCAAAAAGATTGCTGAATTTCTCAGTTTACATAGATTTAGAGTATCAATTAGTCTTGATGGTCCTGCTGATATAAACAACCTTGGTAGGATTTATCATAATAAGATTGGTACTTATAATAATACAATTGAAGGGATTTCTAGGTTAAATATGGCCGGAATAAGAACAACAGTGCTTACAACGATTAGTAACCACAATCTTGATAAATTAAATATTGATTTTGTCGATATACTTATAGATATGAAAGTTTCAAACTGGGGATTAAATGTTGAGGATATGTCTTCAAATCTGTATACAAAAATCGATAAGGTAATTGAAAAATTATTATCTTTGACAAAATATTCACTGAATCAAGGTCTAAACACAGCTGGAATGTGGTATAAACCGATCTATGCCATGATGAACAGAAAATTATCATACTGTTCTGCTACTAATGGTTCATTTCTATCAGTCGAAACAGATGGGGCTGTATATCCCTGTTCTAGAATCAACAAACAAATAGGACATATTGATAATTTCAATCATATTAAAAATTCCCATGATTATAATATGATTGGGTCAAATATTGTTGGTAATATTACTTACTGTATTGGTTGTGAATTAGAAGCAATGTGTATTGGTGGCTGTTTAGCTGTTAAATCTGATTCAATCTCAATGTGTAATGGTTGTGGTTTAACTGGTCAAAATAGATTTGCATGTGATTTCATTAAAAAAATAACGCATGCAATCTTATCTGACCCATTACTACCCATAATCAATTAGGTTCATAGAGTTCGTTTGAAATACCAGCGAACTTTTTTTATTAAATCTTATTAAATAATATAAAATGAAAAACTCAGCAATTATTGTTATAGATATGCAAAATGGTTTTCTAGATCACACAAACTCTTGGTATACACAAGGGTCAGAATTGATCATAAATACTATATTAAAAGTATGTTCTAAATTTCCAAAAGAAAATGTTTTTCTTAGTGGCTTTACTAATAATTTATCTAATAAGAAAGAGGCAACAAAATTCATATCTACATCAATCGAGGCTAGGATTATTGACCCATTAAAAAATTTAGTCAATGAAAATAACATATACATGAAAAATACATATTCTATTTTCAAAATAAATGAACTTCATAATAAATTGGGATTATTTGATACTATATATATATGTGGTCTTGAAGCTGATGCATGTGTTTTATTTTCATCAGCAGAAGCATATGATCTCTTTTTAAACTTCAAGGTAATTCGAGATGCTGTTGCTGGCTTTACAGGTTTTGGTGGATATGATCAATTCGTTTTATATTACCAAAAACATTTTGGTAACTGTCTAATTAACTCAATTGATATAGAGTAACTCCATATAGTTCATAAATTTAATCTATCTCTTTTATATAGCATTATTACTCCATCCTTATATAAATAGGGCGCATAATACTTGCAGATTTTTCTATTACCGCCAAAATATCAGGATAACTCTCTTTAAAAATAGCATCTACGGCTAAGGCATATTGAGGTACTGGTTGCATCTTAAATCTAGATTCATATTCAAGATTCATAATAGAATCTACTATATATTCTTTAACCCAGTGATCAACTGAATATTTTTTAATAAATGATTCAATCATTAAATGCAATGATTCGTGTATAACAGTCTTAATTAAAAATTGTGGTGGAATATTTGAGATATTTATAATCAATGAATCAGGTACAACATAACTACCTTGAGTTCCGTATCTAGTTAAAATGACTTTAACCTTTTCTAATAAAAAAGAACCAATTATCTTTTTGTTTATCTTATTTATAAAGACATTATTTCCTTCCCATGACTTTCTAATAGCTACTTCGGCTTCCTGAAAATTTTTTATGTCAAACTCAGATTCTACCATTCTTGTAATTGAATCTGATGTTATCTCGTTAATGTTAAGATTATTTGGCAAAAGAACCCTGTAGTTATTTTTTTTGAACCATTCTAGATTACTGATAGTTTCCATAACACGTCGAACTTCTGATTCAAGACTAAATTCAAATTCAATATTAATTTTTTCCATGGGATAATACTAACATATTATCTATATTAAAAAGCCACTGTACATATTCATCATATATAGCACTTATAATAAAGAAAATCTTCCCTACTCCCCCTTCGGTCTCATGAGTGGAAACATTTGAAGTTCACGTACTGGCTTATCAGCTAGGAAAGCGAAGAGTCGCTCACCAGTACCGAAACCACATGTAGGTGGCATACCATGTTCTAGCATTTCTACGAATTCTAGATCTTCCATCATAGCTTCAGTATCTCCCCCAGCTATGAGTTTCTTCTGTTCTTCAAATCTTTTTCTTTGATCTATTGGATCATTGAGTTCAGAATATCCCCTACCCATCTCGCTTCCAGCTATTATCGGCTGGAACATCTGCACAGTATTAGTACCATCGACTCTCTTCGCAAGAGGAGCGACAAGAACAGGATGATTAATAAGAAAAGCAGGACCAGAAATATTCTTCCTACAATATTTCCATAGAGTATCAACTAGCCTCTCACGATTATTCCCTTCATACTTTATTTTCAATTTATCCAATTCCTTCTCCATTTCTTTCTCACCAGCTTTATCAATATCAATTCCTATTTGCTTTTTTATTTCATCTCGATAATCAATCTCCTTCCATTCACTTTGAAGATCGAATGTATGACCCCTGGTAGTAAATTCTGTTTTACCGAATACTTCCTTTGCAATCTTAATATACATTTCTCTTACTAGATTCATACCATCTCTATAGTTAGCAAAGGACCAATAGAATTCCATATTAGTGAACTCTTGTAGATGATCCGGACTAGAACCCTCATTCCTATATACCCTACCGATTTCGAATGTCTTCGGGAAACCAGCAGCCATTAGTCTCTTCTGCCATAATTCTCCAATAGAAATACGTAGATAAACATCTAGATCATAATCATTATGATGAGTCTTGAAAGGTGTAGCTTCTGCCCCGCCTGTGGTAACTTCTAGACTCGGTGTTTCAACCTCGAGGAAACCATTATCTTTCATGAAATTACGTATAATATCCCAAAATTTCGCCTTTTTTATGAAAAGTTCCTTCAGCTCTGGATTCATAAGAATATCAAGATATCTCTTCCTGTATCTTTCATCAATATCCTGTATACCATGCCATTTCTCTGGAAGAGGGAGTAGAGTCTTCGTCGATATTGTCCAATCAGTAACAAGAATACTTTCCTCTCCCCTTTCAGTAGTGAAGAATGTACCAGTAACAGAAATAAAATCTCCAATATCAACAGTATCAGTGAAAAGTTTGAATTTATTTTCCTCTATAATATCTTTCTTGAAAACAGCCTGCATCCTACCCTTACCATCATAGAGAACGACAAAGAGTATTGCTCCTTGACCACGAATAGCCATTATCCTTCCGACAAGAGAAACTTCTTTCTTATCCCCTTCGTATTGTTGGAAATTCTTCTTCGCATCACCGAGACAGAATGTCCGAGGGACCTTCGCTGGGAAAGGATCCATATTCGCCTTCTTCAATAATTCCAATTTATGAAGACGATTCTCTCTAATTTCTTCTAATGATGCCATTGTATTTAATTCTATTATTCTATACTAATCAATGAATAAGTAACCTCGCCTTTAGGAGTATTGAAGCTGAATTTCTCCCCCTCTTTCTTACCGAGTATAGAAGAACCAATAGGAGAAAGATTGGAAATCTTCCCACTAGCCATATCTGCTTCTTCAGAGCCTACTATCTTATACACTTTCGCTTCTTTATCCCCTATTTTCTGAACCTTCACTACAGAACCGATATTAGCAGTATCGCTGTGTTGTTCATCTACTATAACAGCTTTCTTTATGAGATTCTCTAGATGATTAATGCGATCTTCTACTTCTGCCTGTTCCTGTCTAGCTTCATTGTATTCTGCATTCTCAGAAAGATCTCCCAATTTCTTGGCATATTCTAGATTCTCTGCTACTTCCTTCCTCTTTTCACTACGTAAAATATGTAATTCCTTCTCAAACTCTTCTAATTTGTCTTTGGTAAGATATTGTGGTATTTCTTTCATTAGATTTAATTATAGATTTATTAATAAATATCCCTTATATATTAACATAAATCACTATTTTATACAAAAATATATTATTTGAAATATTCTGGAGTATTCTTATTCATCCATTCTACTATTTCCCTCATTACAGCTATACCTCCTATGAGATTCTTCACAGAACCCTTCTCCATAACAATAGCAAAGACATAATGTGGCTCTTTATAAGGGAAGAAACCAGTAATCCATGAATTCACACTACTCTTCTCTATTCCGAGCTCTGCTGTACCAGACTTCGTAGCCATTTCAATATATGGTAAATTCAAAGCTTTACCTGTACCTATTGTCGCACCGAGCCTCATACCATCATGTATAATATCGAAATATTCTTTCCTAATATTTATTTTATTTATAATCTTACCATCTACATCTTTCAATATAGATGGATCTCGGAGAATACCCTCAGTTGCAATAGCGCTCATAGCTCTCACTATCTGTATAGGAGAAGCTTGGAAACCATATTGCCCAATAGCAGTATGATATGTATTACCCAGGGTCCATACTTCACCATCGAATGTTTCCTTCTTCCAATCTGGATTCGGCACTATACCATCTGGCCCAGAGAAGAATGATTCCTCTATACCCTTACCGAAGCCGAACATATTCATATATTTATTTATATTATCTATTCCCAATCCTTTCTGATCTTTATAACCACCACCAACTTCATAGAAGTATACATCAGAAGACATAGCGATAGCATGTCGCATATCTACATATCCTAGAGCTTTCCAATCTTTGAAAATTGTTTGTTTATCTGGATCATAATCATTCTGCACAGATATAGATCCAGTACTCAATATTTCTTTATTCGGATCTATAATATTCTCACTGAGTGCCCCTAGAGCTACATACGGCTTCACGATAGAACCAGGAGCATAGAGTCCACCGACAGCACGATCTAGGAAAGGTTTATTCTTATCAGAAAGATAAGCTCTGACCATATCTTGATCAATCCTAGAAGACATAACTTCCATATTGTATTCAGGATAACTAGTCAGAGCTATTATTTCACCATTTCTCACATCCATCATTATTCCTGCACCTCCAGAGAATCCGACTTGCTTCGCAATATTCTCTATTGCTTTATACATTTCTGATTGCACTCTAGAATCTATAGATAGAGTAATATTTTCTCCTTGTTTCGGTGGTCTAGTAATATTCTCTGATTGAATATTACCCACAGCATCTACTTCTATTATTCTAGAACCATTATGCCCCATTAGAGTTTTATTATAATATTTCTCTACTCCATCTAGACCTTCGAAGTCTTCTTGATAATAGAATCCAGCATTATCCTTTGATGGATATTGTACATATCCTATAACATGCGCTAATCCAGGTATATCTATATATTTCCTAATTGGAAAATCACCTTCATTCCCTGGCTCATTCCAGACCAGCTCTACACCATTCCTATCGTATATGACACCTCTCGGAGCAAATAATGGTGTACTTCTGAGTCTATTGTTCTCGCTTTTTATTACATATTGTTCACCATACTTTATCTGTAGAGACCAGACCTTGATACTATATGTTCCGATAATTAGGAAAAAAATAACTAGTATGGAAATTAAACTGACTTTAGAAATCGGTTTTTCCAATCTACCTTCGAACTGATCTGTGTCAAATTGTGGCAAGTTCCTAGAATCAATGAATATTTCATCAGGATCTATTTCTCTATTATTTTTTAGATTATGTTTCATAAACCAATAAATTTTTCCTAAAAATAAATGATATTGATAAGAGTGTTATACTCAATATACTAAATATATATGGAATACCCCAGAACATATTGAGAGGAATGCCATATATTGCATCATACATAACACCCCATAATATTATTTCATAATACTTCGAGAATAGGAAAAGAAGAGAAAGAGCAATAATCCATGTCAAATACCAATACCCCCATACTATAGATAGGAAAACTATTATCCCTAATATTATTCTGATTTTATAATTAATACCCATTTTAATTCATATATATTTACAGGCTGTCTGATTAATATTTTCGAGAATGGTTCTGAAGGATCCTTTACTATTTCATAGACTTTACCTGTGAAGGAATCTGTAAGATCAGGAATAGAGACATAATCACCAACTATGATTTCAGTATCTCTTGGTAATTCTGCTTGGAATGATCCTCCACCCATACTAATGGCTACAGTCTCTATATTATTATCACCAATGAAAATATTGAATCTTTCTCCATATGATGAATATAATTTCACCTTCGATGTATGACTCTCTGCTTCTGCTATTTCACCTATGAGTATATTGCCTAGTGCATATACTCTATCACCTTCCTCTATTCCATCCTTTATACCCATATCGATAATGAATATATCATATGCAGAGAAAGGTGGTTTCTTCATTATCATTGCCAATATAGATTCCCCTCCCCTACTATGATTCATTATTTCCTTCAGAGTTATATTCTCCTTCTCTATATATTCTAGGAAATAATATTTCGATTCATTTTCTTCTATTTTCTTTTTCAGATCTTCATTCTCTTTTATAAGATTAGAAACGGAAACGAAGGAATTACCATATTTCACATTCTGTTCTATATTCCAGAATGGACTGACAATTATAGTAAATGTAGATGATAATAAACGTGGAAAAAAGAAATTAATTATTATTAATAAAATTGTAATAGAAAAAACTATTTTAATTGGATTAGATATTATATTTTGTCTTCTGTTATTACTTCTGATATCGTAATTCATCTTCATTTTGTATTAATACATCTTTATACCTTTCTAGATCATCCAATATTATCCCTGTACCACGAGCGATAGCTGTCATAGGATCATCTGCTATATATACTGGTATCTGTAATGATTTCTGTAATAGTACATCTAGACCCTTTATCAATGCTCCTCCACCGACTAGATGTATTCCTCTTCGCATTACATCAGAGAGTATCTCTGGTGGTGTGGTTTCTAGGACTTCCTTGGAAGACTCTACTAGATTATCTATAGAATTGACCATAGCTTCCCTAATATCTGAATCTGTAATAATCACTTCTCTCGGAAGGCCAGTGATGAGATCTCTACCACGTATTGTAGTCTCTAGTGATTCCCCTGGTACTACTGCTCCTGCAGCGATCTTTATATATTCAGAAGTCTTCTCTCCTATTAATATCTTGAATTCATTTCTTATATAGGAAATAATATCACTATTGAGCTTGTCCCCCGCTACTCTCAGATTCTTTGACCTTACTATTCCAGACATAGATATTATAGCTATATCAGTCGTACCTCCTCCTATATCTATTATCATATTTCCTATTGGCTCTTCTATCGGTAGACGTATACCTATTGCTCCTGCCATAGGTTCCTCTACTATATATACTTCTCTAGCACCGGCATTACGCGTAGCATCTCGCACTGCGCGGATCTCTACATTGGTAACTCCTGATGGTACACCTACTACTACTCTCGGACCTAGAATTTTCTTAGAATATTCTTCTGCTTTCTTTATGAGATACGCTATCATCTCTTCTGTAACTTCGAAATCAGATATGACACCATCCACTAGAGGTCTCACAGCTACAATATGGGCGGGTGTACGACCTAGCATATTCTTGGCCTCTGTTCCTACAGCTACCACTCTACCGCTTTTCTGATTCACAGCTACTACAGATGGCTCATTCACCACTATTCCCTTGCCACGTAGATAGACTATGGTATTGGCCGTACCTAGATCTATACCTATATCATTGGATAGGAATCTATATATCTTTTCTTTGAATTTCTTTATGGAATTGTTTTTCGAATTTTTGGAATTAGAGTTTAGCATATTTATAGCCATACATTACCATATTTCTCTATGATAATGCTATTTCCAAAAGTGATTTGGTGTTTTGTATTGTTTTTATTGTGGGGGGATACGCGTGGATAACTCTGTTGACTTTAGGGGGTAAATTTTATATACTATATATACAGTATCGAAAAGGGGCGTCGACCGTTAGGACGATAGCCCTTTTTCATTTGTCTCCAAACCATTATCCTGCTCCACAAAAATGTTAAAATTGTGATTTCTAAAACCCTTTGTGAAAGTGGCAGTTCCTAGTTTGTTTTTGACATATTCGACCAGTTTCAACTTGAATTCATCACCGGAAACCAATTTATTTTGGTACTTAATATCGTAGGTAATACTACCAATTATTAAATCAACTATTTGTAATAAATCACATGACGAGTAAGAGCAATGTCATCAATTTCTCTTTCTGAACCCTTACCAGCAGTGATCATCTTTCCGACGTCGGCAAAATGATCCTCAACAATTAAACCTGTGGTCTCACAAGTTATTTATGAAGTTTTTGTATAATTTCTTGTTTCATATATCTTTATTATTAATACAATCGGCTTTATAATTTTTACCATCAGAAAACTCTAATTCCAGTTGTTTACAAATTGTAAACAACATATTCCACCAAACCATTGTTGTGGAAAGAAATAATAACACGGTATATATACAGTAACTTTTATAGAGAGAATTCACGACATGCTTATAGAAAATGAACTCTGATGCAACAATCGTAACTAAATCAAAATATTTTGTAAACTAGACAGACAAGAAAGACTGTATTGAGATATTAACAATAAAAAAAGCAGGTCCACGAGGAACCTGCTGCGAAAATCACACCATCTGATGTGTTGGCCAGTCGTCAGTAGGCCAACATGGTACTCCAAGGAGTAATGGCGATTTTTCTTGCTTCTACAACATCAACACTAGGCATCATAGAGTTAGGCCATACGATACGAAAACTTAGAAGTGTATGTGGATTATCCTGATCGCCTATTTCCTCACAATGTTCCCATGTCATAGAACCAATCCTGTCTTCTTGTGGCCTAAACCATCTCCATGCCTTACCAGAAAGAATAGCTGAAAGCCACATTTCCAATATCATCGACACTGATGGTCTGAATGGGCGCATATTATGTAGAACAGGTTGATTATCTGTCCACTCCTTCTGTTCTCTCCATGATGGATGATATCCAGAACGTTCCTTTGAAGAGATATCGTTATGCATCACAATAATACGATACCCGGATTGAACAGGATGATAATTCCTACCATCACCCCTTGTCTGATTAATCCTAATCACAATATCCTTCAGTATTGGGATAATACCGAGTTTGTCTAAAAGTTCCAGATGCACAGTACCATTGACAATATCCCCCAGAAGATTTGATTCAAAACCATGAAAGTAAACCAACCTAGGATCACGTCCTTGAGAATAAAGTTCCTTCATGATTTCGAAATAACTAAACCATGGACTCGGAGATTTAAAGCTCATAGACTCGAGTCCCCATGAACTTATAACCTCATGAGCCAAAAGTGTTTGATCTGCGAAGTAATCAATGAATCGCGCCTCTTGCGGATTCATAAAATGTCCTCTTGCTCTAATACAAAGAGCGACTCTTTGAGCTACAGCAGGATCCTTTAACGCTTCAAGATGTCTTTGACACACAAGTCCCCCAGATAATGCTTGTAATACTGGGAACAAATCATTGATAGTGATTTCACCAGCTGGCTCACAACCATCAAGATCATCGATGGCAACTAACATACCATTCTCCATCCGTAGACTTCTCTTCATGATCCGCCCACTTTCTTTTTATTATGCTCCTCCATGAAGGATGGATTCGCTTTCATTTTCTTCTCTAGCAATCAGATAATTGTAAGAGAGCCTTCTTGTTCTAGATTACTCCTAAATATAGTTAAGTCAAATTATTTATCTCCACCATCTCCACCTCCCCACTCCTCCTATTTTTCACCTCAACATTTCCCTTTTCTAGAGT
>CAZDRC010000007.1:1616-16172 GCA_964507965.1 uncultured Candidatus Saccharibacteria bacterium | reverse complement strand
AATAATTCATTGAAAGAGAGTCAATTATAGGAAAATAATAAAGATTTCTATATAGATTGCAATATAGTATAAAAATGTCTACTATGTAGTGAGTTGGCTCTTGAACAAACTTCAAATAGAAAGGAAAAAGTCATGAGCGAAGACACTCTCGTTGGAAAAGATCAATGCACACTCATACCACCCCTTGGTGTTCGTATTCATACCGTTCATATCTCCTTCGAGCCAGATCGTGATTGGCAAGATGCTGTGAATGCCGTTGGGCCAGATACCCCTAGAGGTTATGGTATCTGGACGGTTGGCTATCGATATCCACCTACTGGTACTGGTATAATCAAAAGAAACATCATTCTTCTTAATTTTGCGGATGATGATGGGGATTGGGATAGGGCTCTTGCATGTGCACAGTCCATGCAGTTGAAGGGTACAATACCACGTGAGGTGCTAGCTATTGGTGAACAATGTCCTAATCTACACATGGAACTCAATCAGGTTCCATTATATGTATTCTCTATGTCTACTTGTGTATACACTATTCATGCTTTGCCACACGCGTGTTGTGTTTATTGGGATACTTCGAAACGCGAAGCACGCCTGCATCGTATCAGACCTGGAGATCTTATCAGATCTGAAGTCTGTCGCCGTGCTTGGTTTGCATTCCACAGGTAGAGCCATGTGCTATGTTCCGACTCTCCACTTGCTTCGGCTTGTGGAGGGTTTTTTTTAATATTAATTCTTTGAAAGAGAGTCAATTGTGATATAATATTGCAATGCCCCCAGAGGATAAAAGCAAGATAGAGGAATTGAAAAAGACCTTATATTCACGTAATGCACCAGAGATACGTGCTAGGAAAAGATTGCAATTCAGTAAAGAAGATATTGCAGATATCAAGACTGATTGGGAACATCCAAATGAAGAAAATGGTATAGAAGAGGAGAAAGAAATAAGTTTGAATAATAAATATAAAGATAATTCTATGTCTTTCCTTACGAAAATTCTAATAGGATCAATACTCTTCTTCGTAGTAGCTATCGGCATGGGAGCATATATAGTACTGAATGGAGTAAATGTAATATCTGCGAATAATATTGATATATCTGTGAGTGGTCCTGTAACTATTGCTGCTGGAGATCCAATATCTCTCAATATACAAGTAAATAATAAGAATAATATAAAATTAGAGACAGTAGATCTAGATGTAGAATTCCCAGCTGGCACAGTAGATCCATCTGATACATCAAAGGAGATGAAAGAATTCAGGGAATTGATGAATGATATAGCCCCAGGTGGAATAGGACAGAAGACTGTGAATGCTGTGATATATGGAGAAGAAAATACTAGAAAAGAGATTTTGATAAATGTTACATATAATGTGAAGGGCTCCAATGCGATTTTCAAAAAACAGAAAAGCTACGATATACTCATCAGCTCATCCCCAATTTCTCTATCAATTTCATCTTATAAAGAAATAGTATCCGGTCAGGAATTCACCTTCGATGTGAAGCTCTCATCTAATTCTAATGAGGCAATAAGAAATCTACTTCTGAAGGCATCATTCCCATTCGGCTTCACTGTAACATCTCCGGATGTAATACTTATGGGTAATATCGCTATATGGAGAATAGGAGATATACCATCAAAAGGGGAGAAAGTTATTAGTTTTAAAGGAAAGCTCGAAGGTCAGGATGATGAGACTCGCATATTCAATTTTACCCTAGGGGCAGAGAGTGTAAGGATTGCTAATACTATAGGTACAGAATATGTAAGTGCAATACAAGAAGTAAGTATAAAGAAACCTTTCATAACAGCATCTATAATACTAGATGAAGATACGAGTGGTAGTGAATATCTAGGAATATTCAATACACCTATTAGAACACGTGTATCATGGTTCAATAATCTACCGACAGCCATAGCAGATGGTGAAATAAGATTGAAGCTTTCTGGCAATGCATTCGATAAAGTTTCTGTTTCCCCTGAACAAGGTCTCTATAGGAGTGTAGATAATGAAATAGTTTGGAATAGAATCACTACACCTGAATTGGCAAGTATAGGTCCTGGTGAGACTGGTAATGTATATTTCTCATTTACTCCTAGAGATTTCAGCACACCATCTAGATTGATCACGAATCCTAGTATCGCTCTCACGCTCAATATCTCTGGCAAGCGTGTCTCTGAGAGTAATGTACCAGAGAATATAGTATCTAGTAGTAATAGATCTGTAATAATATCTTCCAATATTTCTCTATCTTCTATATTGACCAGATCTGCTCCACCATGGAGTAATACTGGTCCAGTACCTCCACAAGCAGAGAAAAATACGACATATACAGTGACTTGGACAGTAGATAATACATCTAGCACAGTACAGGGTGCAGAAGTTAGATCTTCTCTACCTGCATATGTACGATGGACAGGTCTTATAAGTCCTACAAATGAAGATATAAAGTATAGTAGTAATGATGGACAAATAGTATGGAAAGTTGGTAATGTAGATACATATACCTCTCCTAGCTCTAGGAGGAAACAGGTATCGTTCCAGATTTCATTTGAGCCGAGTGTTGCAGATATTGGTAAGTCTCCTATTCTAGTCAATGAGAGTGCTCTCATAGCAAAGGATCAATTTACCAATAAAGCACTCAGTGATAGGACAGACTCTCTCACCACTAGCTTTATTAATGATTCATCATTCAGATCAGGAGATGATATCGTAGTGAATTCTATAAATAATTAATACAATATGAAAAGTGAAGAAATAAAAATGGAAAATCTGGTATCTCTGTGTAAGAGAAGGGGATTCATTGTGCAAGGTTCAGATATTTATGGCGGTCTTTCTGGTACATGGGATTATATTCATTATGGTTTAATTTTGAAGAATAATATAAAGAAAATATGGTGGAATAGATTCGTAGATAATAGAGAGGATATATATGGAGTAGATGCAGCAATACTCATGAATGAAAAGGTCTGGGAGGCCAGTGGTCATGTTTCTGGTTTTGCTGATCCACTAATAGAATGTAAAGAATGTAAACACAGTTTCCGAGCTGATCAATTGGATGATAATAAAAAATGTCCTGATTGTGATGGAGAATTAGGCCAGGAAAGAAAATTCAATATGATGTTGGAGACTAGGATAGGCGCGAACGGAGGCACTGCATCGGTGTCGTATCTGAGACCAGAGACGGCACAGGGTATGTTTGTAAATTTCAAGAATATTATGGATACTTTACATCCTAGATTACCTTTCGGTATGGCACAAATAGGGAAAGCCTTTAGGAATGAGATTGCTCCTAGAGATTTCCTATTCAGGATTAGAGAATTCGAACAAATGGAAATAGAATATTTCATTAATCCGAAGGACTGGGAAAAGTATTTCGAAGTGTTCAGACAAGAGATGCATAATTTTATTATAGACATAGGATTGGATAAGAAACATGTTCATGAATTGGAGGTTTCTGATGGTGAGAGAGCTCATTATTCTAGGCGTACTATAGACTTCGAATTTGACTTTCCATTCGGTAGGAAAGAATTGTATGGTTTAGCTTATCGTACAGATTTCGATTTGAAACAACATATGAATCTCAGTGGTGTAGAATTGTCATATTTCGATGAGGAAAATAAAGAAAAGTTTATTCCACATTGCATAGAACCTTCATTCGGCGTAGATAGAACAGTACTCGCTGTACTTTCTGATGCATATACAGTAGATGAAATAAATGGAGAGAAAAGGGAATTCCTAGCATTGAAACCTAATATTGCACCAGTGAAGGTTGCTGTATTCCCTCTATTGAAAAATAAGCCAGAATTAGTCAAGAAAGCTAAAGAAATATTTAATCTTATTAAAAATGAATTCAAAGATGTTGAATTCGATGATAATGGTAATATTGGAAAGCGTTATAGAAGACAAGATGAAATCGGTACACCATTCTGTATAACAATAGATTTTGAAACAATTGAGAAAGATAATGGAGTCACTATTAGAGATAGAGATACAGGTAAACAAGAAAGGATAGCAGAAAAAGATTTAATAAAATATATAAGCAATGCTATACTTAATGCATGAATGAAGAAAGAAATATAAATGTCACAATAACTCCCGGTACGATAATAAAGACAATTGCTTTCCTGATTCTCATTGCAGTTCTTTATTATATAAAGGATATAGTACTCGTAGTACTTGCTGCTGTTGTTATCGCTTCAGCTATTGAGCCATTCACTGTATGGTGTATGAATAGGAAAATAGGACGTCTGCCATCTGTTGTGGGTATATATATTGCTATTGGTATTTTCTTAGTATTATTTATCGCTTTTTTCTTACCATTAGTATTCAATGATGCATTTACTTATCTCGGTACTCTTCCTGACAGTATCAATATAAGAGATCTATGGAGTCCTGCTGGTGATTCATCTCTCTTCACCACTCTGACAGAGAAGAGTTTCTCTATAAAAGAATTTATAGAAATGTCTAGGAATACTATATCTGGGACTTCTGGTGGTGGTACATTCAAGATCGCTAGTATATTATTCGGTGGAGCATTAAGCTTCGTACTTATTGTCGTATTATCTTTCTATTTCGCTGTTCAGAAGGATGGAGTTACAGATTTCCTAAGAGTTATTAGTCCTGTTAAACATCATGATTATATTATTGATTTATGGAAAAGATCACAGAGGAAAATAGGGTATTGGATGCAAGGCCAATTGCTTCTAGGAGTTATCGTGGGTATTCTAGTATACCCTAGTCTTATGATATTCGGTATAAAGCATGCATTAGTTCTAGCAGTTCTCGCAGCAACATTCGAAATAATACCGATATTCGGTCCTATTCTCGCTGCTGTACCAGCAGTACTCATTGCACTTGTCGACAATGGACTTGCGAGTGGAATTATCGTAATAGGTATATATCTTATTATTCAGCAATTCGAGAATCATTTATTATATCCTCTTGTAGTTAGGAAAATAGTAGGAGTCTCTCCTATTATCGTGATCCTCGCTCTAGTCATAGGTGCGAAGCTTGCAGGTTTCCTAGGTGCAATACTCGCTGTGCCTATCGCAGCAGCACTTATGGAATTCGTAGAAGATATAGAGAAGGAAAAGCGAGCAGATAGACAAATCACATAAGAAGTGATTATAATCAGTAATAAGTATAATCGATATGAAAGAAAAGAATTTCTATATTACAACTACTCTACCTTATGTGAATGCAGAGCCACATATCGGTTTTGCTCTGGAAATAATACGTGCGGATGTTATAGCTAGGGTAAAGAAAATACAAGGCTACAATATTCTTCTGAATACTGGCACAGATGAACATGGTATGAAAGTCGATAGGAATGCAAAGGCATTAGGTCAAGATACACAGGAATATGTAGATAAGGTATCAGAGAAGTTCAGAGATCTACTGTCTATATTAAATATTACAGGAGATAATCACTTCATACGTACAACAGATAAGCGCCATATAGAAGCAGCTCAGGAATTCTGGAAAATATGTAAGAATAATGGCTTTATATATAAGAAAAATTATAAAATAAAGTATTGTATAGGTTGTGAATTGGAGAAGACAGAAAGTGAGCTAGTCGATGGCAAGTGTTCAATCCATCCATCTATGATTATAGAAGAAATAAATGAAGAGAATTATTTCTTCAAATTTTCTGATTTTCAAAAGAAATTATTAGAATTATATGAAGAGAATCCTGATTTTGTCATACCTGATTTCCGTTTCAATGAGATCAAGGTCTTCGTGGAGAGGGGATTGGAAGATTTTAGTATTTCTAGATTGAAGAGCAAGATGCCATGGGGAATAGAAGTACCAGATGATAGTGATCATATTATGTATGTATGGTTCGATGCACTTGTTAATTATATTTCTACTATTGGCTGGCCAGATGATAATAAGTCATTCGAGAAATGGTGGGGTGATACCATGGGTGTAGTGCAGTATTGTGGCAAGGATAATCTTCGTCAACAGAGTGCGATGTGGCAAGCTATGCTTATGTCTGTCGGTCTACCACCCTCTAGACAGATTGTAGTAGATGGTTTCATAACAGGTGAAGGAGGTATAAAGATGAGTAAAAGTCTAGGTAATACAGTGAATCCTATTGATATAGTGAAGGAATATGGCACAGATACTCTAAGATTTTTCGTATTGAAGGAATTACATCCATTCGAAGATAGCCCATTCACTATAGATAAATTCAAAGAAGCATATAATGCATATCTTGCGAATGGCCTCGGCAATCTAGTAAGTAGAGTAATAAAGATGGCAGAGAATAGTGATACGAAACACAATGGGAAAATTAAAATAAGTATTACAGATGAATGTAGAGAATATTATGATAAATATGAAATAAATAAAGTCTGTGATCTAATATGGGATCGTATACATAGTGCAGATAAATATATTCAGGAGAATGAACCATTCAAAACAATAAAGACTGATGAGAAGAAGGGTAAAGAGCAGATTTCCTATTTATTAAATGAATTATCTGATATTGCTATTCTACTAACTCCTATTCTTCCAGAGACTTCAGGGAAAATATTGAATGCTTTGAAAGAAAATAAAATAAAAGAAGCATTATTCATGAGGAAATAGAGTATGAAGTATATTGATATTCATTGTCATTTGAATTTACCAGATTATGAATCTGATCTAGATGATGTAATAGAAAGAGCAAAGGTGTCTGATATAGGTATTATAATAGTCGGTATTGATATAGAAACCTCGAGGAAGGCAGTAGAAATCGCAGAGAAATATGATAATATCTGGGCTACGGTTGCAATCCATCCAGATAATGCGAAAGATGATTTCGATTTCTCTATTTTAGAAGAATTAGCAAAGAATAAGAAAGTAGTCGGAATAGGGGAAACTGGACTCGATTTATTCCATTCTAAATCAGATGATATAGAGAAGCAAAAAGAAGTATTCATAGAACATATAAGACTTGCCAATAGTGTGGGTAAGCCACTTATGTTACATATAAGGAATGGTAAAGATAATACTTCTGTATATAGCATGGCAATAGATATATTGAAGAAATACGCGAAAGTAAGGTCTAATTTCCATTTCTTCGCTGGTAATAGAGATGATATTGATAAAATAATAGAGATAGATGCTACCGTTTCATTCACTGGTGTACTGACTTTCACACGTGATTATGATGATATTGTGAAATGTGTGCCTATAGATCGCATAATGTCAGAGACAGATGCTCCATATGTCTCACCGATACCATATAGAGGTAAGAGAAATGAACCAAAATTCGTCGAAGAAGTGGTTAAGGCTATCTCTAATATAAAGGGGCAATCTATAGGTGAAGTCTCATCTCAGATCATTGACAATGCTCGAAAGTTATTCTGTATATAGAGATTTTATTCTTTTTTTATTCTTTTTTTATTTCGGCTTCATTTCTTTCTGATAGATTCTATATAGCCCTTCAATATTGCATCTTTGCCAATTCCATATCTAGGTAGAAACTTGAATAATTATCACAATTATGATAGTGTAGCTTTACGTGCATTTTACAAATTTAATTATGTGATTAGTCCTGGCTCGCACTGCCATGCTCCGTAGAATCCTCATCTAGTAGGATCAAAGACGGATTACTGATCATTAGAAAAATATGATAGATACATTATCACAAGATGATAGTTTGAAGGTATATGAAATAGGATATCTCTTGATTTCTTCTATTCCGAAGGAGAAAGTCGAGGAAACTGTAGAATCTCTCAAGAAAATATTGATAGACAAAGGAGCATCAATATTATCAATGGAATCTGCAGAATTGATACCTATACTCTATACTATGGAGAAGAAGATCGGCGGAACGAATCATTCCTTCGATCAGGGATATTTCGGTTGGTTCAAATTCGAAATAAGTTCAAGTGAAATAGAGTCAATAAAGAAGACTTTCGAAGTTCATACTGATATGCTCCGAATGCTTCTTATTAACACTGTTAAGGAGAATACTTATCTAGGGAAGAAAATAGCCATTGCAAAAGTATTTTCTCCAGATAATACAGAGGATAATCCTATTATTACAGAAAAGTCCTCTATAGAAGATATGGATAAAAGCATAGATGAAATGGTGAAAGAGGCATAGTATTATTATCAATTATAATAAATAATCATTATGTATTTAAACAAAGTCATAATCATTGGGAATCTCACTCGTGATCCAGAAATCAAAGCTCTACCATCAGGAATCAAGGTCTGTACTATGGGTATTGCTACGAATCGTGTTTGGAAAGATAAGAATGGGGTAAAGCAAGAAACAGCCGACTTCCATAATATTGTAGTTTTCGGAAGGCAGGCAGAGACTACAGCACAATATATGAAGAAAGGCTCCAATGTCCTCGTGGAGGGACGTATGCAGACACGATCATGGGAAGGAAAGGATGGAGAGAAGAAATACCGTACAGAGATAGTAGCAGATAGGATACAATTCGGTTCTCGTAGTAGTGGTTCCTCTACAACAGCAGGAGCTCCGAAGGATATACAGGCAGATGAAGGTCCGAAGGATACAGCTACAGCTGGTGCAATAGAATATCCAGAGGAAGAGATAAATCCCGATGATATACCATTTTAACAATCTTAAAATAAATTAATTATATGATAAAGCAGTGTTATTTCTCACAAAACAATATAAAGTATATAGACTATAAGGACACAGAAATATTAAAGAAATTTCTTAATCCTCACGGTAGAATAATAAGCAGGAAGAAGACAGGAGTCTCAGCAAGAAGCCAACGTCAATTAGCAATGGCTGTGAAGCGAGCTAGATTCATGGGACTTCTACCATACGTAGCAAGATAGAATCAATTCTATTTGCTGACTCTATCTCTATATTCTCCAGTATCAGTATTTACTCTTATTATATCTCCGACATTAATAAAGATGGGGGCGTTTATCGTAGCGCCAGTCTCTAGGGTAATAACTTTACCACCACTTGTGGCACTGTCGCCCTTTAGATTTGGTGGGGCTTCTGTGACTTTGAGTTCTACAGAAATAGGGAATTTGAATCCTATTGTCTGTTCTCCGAATAATAGCTGAGTGATAATAGAATTAGGTTTCAGGAACTTTGATTGTGATCCTACTGTATCTTCATTTATACTTGATCTATTACTCGGATTCTTTGGATCACAGAACCAAAATTCTCCACGATTATTGTAGAGATATTTCACTTCCTTACTATCTATTTCTGCTTCTTCTACTTTCTCTGATTGATGGAATGAATATTCTGTAACTTTACCTGTTATCATATTCTTCAGCTTGGTAGCATTTACAGGCTTTCTTTGTTGTTTCCTGAAGACATGCGAAGAAATAACCTCATATGGCAGACCATCCATAATAATATATTTCCTCTCCACGATTTCACTATATTCAAGCATTGACATAATGTGGGGTATTCTATACTAGAGTTGGTCTTCGGTCAATTTTGTTCTTATTTTAGATAATATTTCGTCCCTTATATCCTTATTCTCTTTTAGGAATTGTCTGGTGGCATCGTATCCTCTACCTAGTTTCACTTCTCCATAGGCATAGGAATTACCATTCTTATTTATGAATTCCATTTTCTCTCCCAATGCTATTATTTCTCCTTCTTGGGATATGCCCTCATTGTACATTAGATCGAATTCTGTCTGGCGGAATGGTGCGGCTACTTTATTCTTTACTACCTTTACTCTTACACGACCTCCCATTACTTCTTCACCTTTCTTTATTTGTGCTATGCGTCTTATGTCTAGTCTCACTGATGTGTAGAATTTCAAGGCTTTACCTCCTGGTGTTGTCTCTGGATTACCGAACATTACACCTATCTGCATTCTTATTTGATTTATGAAAATTACTATTGTCTTTGACTTTGCTACTATGCTTGTGAGTTTACGTAGAGCTTGGGACATTAGTCTTGCTTGTTTACCCATATGATGTGCTCCCATATCTCCTTCTATTTCATCCTTCGGTGTGAGAGCTGCTACGGAGTCTATGACTATTACATCCATCTTGCCAGAGCGTACTAGACTCTCTACTATCTCCAATGCTTGTTCTCCTGTATCTGGCTGGGATATTAGTAATTGATCTATTCTTACTCCAATACGCTTGGCATATTCTGGATCCATAGCATGTTCTGCATCTATGAATGCACATATTCCATCTTTCTTCTGTGCTTCTGCTACTATATGGAGTGAAAGGGTAGTCTTACCGGAAGATTCTGGGCCGAATATCTCTATTATACGTCCTCTAGGCATACCTCCTACTCCGAGTGCTGCATCTAATCCTATTGATCCTGTAGGAATAGCATTAACATTAACTCTTGGTTTATCCCCAAGCTTCATTATTGCTTCATCACCGAATTTCATACGTATAGAATCAAGGGTGTCCTTTATACTATTTGTTGGATCCTTTTTCTCATCTATATTTTCTTTTTGTACTTCTTTATTTTCCTTAAGTTTTTTTACCATATCTTTATAATTATTATCTGTTAATATATTTCGACGGTATTAGTCTACCTTATATATTAATTCCAGTCGATATTCCTTTTTTCTATTAAATCTGTCATAAGCTTTTATCGAGAAAACATTATATCCTATAGCAAGAAGACTAGTTTCATTCCAATTTCCTTCCTCATCTATTGTGATCGGCCTATCATTCAATGTTATTTCCTTTATACGTTTAGCTATACCAGATATTTCAATCTCAGGGATATTGACAGTAATTCCATTCTCTGGTTTCAATATTATAATTTCTGGACCAGAAACGAAGTCATGAGTAGCAAATATTCCATAACCTAATACGATTATGATAATAATTGCTAAAGTGGTAATTTTTATTGTTCTTTTTATTCCTTGTCTATTCATTATCATTTTCTCTATCGGTATTTTCTAGATCTCCGCTCGATTCTTCTCTGCCATATACTTCTCTTGCTTTTGCCCCATTTGCAGGGCCTATGACTCCTCTCTGTTCCAATATATCCATTAGTCTAGCTGCTCTAGAGTATCCTACACCGAGCTTTCTCTGTAGAAATGATGTGGAGGCCTTACCAGTCTCCATAACTGTTTCTTTGGCCTGTTCATACATATCATCTTCTTCTCCTATATTTTCTTCATTCATACTAGATTCGAATATTGCATCTTTACCGGCTTCATTCTGAGGTGCACCTAGATTTATTTCTCCTAATACTTCATCCTTATATGTATCAGCTAGATACTTCACTACTTTCTTCACTTCTGTTTCTGTTATATATGCACTTTGTAGACGTAATGGCTTTGCCATTTCTCCACCGAGATATAGCATATCTCCTGCTCCTAGAAGTTTCTCTGCACCTCCACCATCGAGTATTGTTCGTGAATCTATTTGTGATGATACCTGTAGGGCTATTCTTGTAGGTATATTGGCCTTTATGAGTCCTGTAATAACATTTACACTAGGTCTCTGTGTAGATAGTACTAGATGTATTCCTACAGCACGGCTCATCTGTGCTAGTCTTACTATTGCAGATTCTAATTCTCTAGGATATGTCTGCATTATATCTGCAAGTTCATCTACTACTATTACTATATATGGCATTGTTTCTGCGTCTTTCGTCCTATTCTTATGATATGAATCAATATCTCTTACACTTTGCTTCTCCAATACATCATATCTTCTACTCATTTCTTTCGCAGCCCATTTCAGAGCTAATATAGCTTTCTTTGGTTCTGTTATAACGGGAGTCAATAGATGTGGAATCTTATTGTATAAAGTTAATTCTACACGCTTCGGATCTATCATGATGAATCGTAGATCTTCTGGAGAATTACGATAGAGTAGAGATGCAATGATGGCATGTATAGCTACAGATTTTCCTGATCCAGTAGCACCTGCTATGAGCATGTGCGGAGCTTTACCGAGATTAGCGAAATGACTTTTACCAGTAATACTTTTCCCTAGAGAAACTAGAAGTGGTTTCTCTGATTGCTGATATTCCTCGGAGCTCAACAATGTTGCTAGTCCCACTGTAGTCTTTATTGTATTAGGTATCTCTACTCCTACTAGAGATTTACCGGGTATTGGAGCCTCTATACGTATGGGATGAGCAGCGAGTGCCAGAGCCAGATCATTATTCAATGCTACAATTTTCGAAAGTTTGACTCCCTCTGCTGGCTTCAGGGCATATCGAGTAACAGATGGTCCTATAGAGATCTCATCCATTTCAACATTGATACCGAAGTTTTGTAATGTACGCTTTATAATATTCGCATTTGCCTTTATATCTCCAGTTTCTGGTTTACCCTTATCTTTTTCAAGTAGGGAAATAGGTGGTGGGGTATAGGGCTTCGTACTACGAGAGGAAGCGAGGAAAGCGAATTCATTGTTCTCTTCCTTATCATCTGAACTTTCTTTTTTAATTATATCCTCGACTTTCTTTATTGATGCATCTATCTTCTCATTATTTTCTACTACTATATCTTTATCTTCATCTTCTTCTTGATCTGTATCCTTATTTTTCTTCGAGAATAGTTTCCAGAACATCAGATGATCTAGTGTGAAATGTATATCAAATGTAATGAGAATAGAGATTGTGAATATTGCTATGAGTATTGCAGCAGAAGCATATACATCAAAGAAATGAATAAATGGCCATGATATATAGTGTCCTAATTGTCCAGCTTCATTTACCATGAATAGATCTATAAGCCCAAGTCCAGATATGAAGAAGAATAAGGCACCAATAATTTTTAATCTTTGTAATTTCCTCTCTACACCCCGGAGGAATGATATTCCAGTCATTATTAGAGCTATTGGGAATAGGAAATATCCTATACCCATTAATTTCTTCAGAAAATCATATGAATATGTTCCTGCAAGTCCTGCTCTATTGAATGCTGCAAGAATAGATAGTATGGCTAATGCGAAAAAGACTATGGACATTATAGTCTGTAATGTTTCCTTCTTAATCCTATTTCTGTATCTTGTTTCTGCTACTTTACTCTTTGCCATATTTTAATTAATACTGATATCATACCATATATTGTTTATATTTTTACTATGTGTTCATATGATTTCTACTCTTTACTTTCAAAGACATTTTATTCTATAATGGACATACGAAAGATTTGCATTATTTGTATAAGTCATATAAAAGACAGTTACAAGTGAATCATATAGGACAAAACATAATGGAACAAAAATATTTAAAAAAGACAGAGAAAATAGGGCTAGCTATATATCTAGTCTCTAATCATCTAAAAGACAATGAACCAATGAAATGGGAATTGAGAAAGGAGGTATTTTCTTTTCTTGAGAGTATTTGCTCTATTGGTAATGAATATGATAAAGAAATTTTCTTTTCTTGCTCGAGAAATATTATTTCTATGCTACATATATCATCTAGTTCCGGCCTTATCTCTAAAGCCAATGCGGATATGATTATTAATGAAATTGAATTTATACTTTCTTCTACGAAGAAAGATTCTTTAGAAGACAATATAAAAGCGGGCTTTGTCCTTTCTGAGGATTTCTTTGCTACTGATCATGATTCAATATTGAATACAGATAAAGCACATATTAAGAATAGACTATCTAATAATATAGCCAATAATAAGGATATTAATAAGAATAATGTTATAAAAGACAAGAAGAATAGTCGCCAAAGCCGTATAATATCTCTATTGAAGAATCAATCAGATCTGACTATAAAGGATTTCGTAAAAGTCATAAATGACTGCAGTGAAAAGACTATACAGAGAGAGCTATTATCTCTAGTAGAGAAGGGTATTATCAAGAAAGAAGGAGAGAGAAGATGGAGTAAATATTCTCTAAAATAATTAGGTTGAATTATATTGACTTATCTCCATACAATATGCTAATATTACATCCGTGGATTATATACCCCAATACGACTGTATTAAGGTGTAAATGAGTTATCCACATTGGATTTTGCAGTTACCTTTCTATAAGGGTATAATGCTATCCATACATACAGAGCATTCCTGCCCATTGAAAATTTCATAGATAAATTACAAAGAAAAAAAGTTTCTTACAGAATTTCCTTTTCCCTATACGGTTGATAATAGTTGTATTTCAGATTTAATTCTCGCAACCTAATTCTTCTGGCTCGTGTCGATATATATGAGCGGGGGAAATAGTGTTAAGTAGTTATTAGTTTTTAAGTTATTAGTTAATTATTATTCGTAATAAAATAGTTTTCTTCAAAAAATATTAAAAGTAAAAGAAGGAGATTATTTTAAATTATTAAAATATGAAAAGAATATTTATCACAAGCATTGTTACTCTTGCTATGGTAGTAGTATCAGCAAGCGTAGCACAAGCATTGACTGGCTATACTTTCGAAAACAATCTTACGGTCGGAAGTACAGGTACAGACGTTTCTACACTTCAGCAATTCCTTCTAGATAGCGGGTATGATATACCAGCTCTATCTTCAGGAGTAGCACAGAAGGGATACTTCGGTAGTCAGACATTGGCTGCAGTTAAGTTGTATCAAGCAGCATCAGGTATTATTAACACAGGATTCGTTGGTCCTCTTACAAGAGGAGCATTGAATGGTACATCAGGTGCA
>CAZDRC010000007.1:0-1516 GCA_964507965.1 uncultured Candidatus Saccharibacteria bacterium | reverse complement strand
TAGTAATGGATGGTACTGATGGATCTATCACAGCATCTCTTTCAAGTTATGCAAGTAACAATACAATAAAGAAAGGAGAAACAAAGGATATGGTAGCTGTTAAGCTTCAGGCAACAGCAGCTCCAGTATCAGTTACAAGATTTGATGTTCGTTTTAACACAAGACCATGGTTATATTTCAGCACAGTTACATTGAAAGATAGTACTGGTACAGTTATAGCAACAAAGAATCTTTCTAGTGCATCAGATGCAACAGAGATTACAGTAGGATCTGACTATTTAGTTAGATTTGAAGGTATAAATGTTGTTGTAACTCCAGGTACAGATCAGATATTGGTTGTTTCTGGTACGGTTCTTTCTACAACAGATAAGCTTACTTCAGATGTTAGTGTAATCGTATCTGTTCCTAATAGCTCCATAAGAACTATTAATGGAAAGGGATATACTGATTCTCTAGGTCTTGGAACAGTAGCTACTTCTGGAACATCTGGAAGAACAATGACACTGTCTTCTACAGGTTCAACAGGAAATATCCTAGTCAAACTAAGCTCAACTTCTCCAGATAATAGAATTGTTACAACATCATCAAGTGGTGAGACAACAGGTGTTGTTCTTGGTAAGTTCGATTTCAAGTCAGAAAATCGTACATCTACTCTTAATACTCTTACTTTTACATTGAGTAATAATGGTAGTGGGTTATCTACAATGCTAAAGAGAGTATACATTACTGATGGTTCACAAACAGTACAGACAGATGCTGTTCCAGATGGTACTGATGTTGCTTCTACATCACTTGTATTCTCTAATCTATCATTCGATCTTACACAAGATGAATGGAAGACGATCACAATTTCTGCAGATGTAGCTGATCAGGATGATTTCACAGCTGGGACTACGTTGATAGCTTCTACTACTGTGAATAATACAAATATTGTAGGTATAGATAGTAATTACACTACAGTTACAGCAACTGGAGCAAATGTTGTTACATCAAATACTATTACATTCCTTAAGGCTGGTGCATCAGTTACAGCTCCAGTTGTAACAGTTACAAATGTAGATAATGGATCAAGTGCCGTTGTTAAAAAATCAGTTGTATTCAAATATAACTTTAACAACACTGGTACAACAGATCTATATGTAGCAGTTGATCCTTATAGAGCATTCGCAACAAGTACTACTCTTGCAGCTACGACCACTACATTCGATAGTCTTTCTGGTGGTTCAGCACAGAATCAAGATTCAGCAACAGTATATATAGTTCCTGCAGGTACTTCTAGAGCTTTCACATTATCTGGAGTTATAGATACAACTAGAGATAATAGTGATAAGTCAGGAGAGATCAAAATAACAGCTGTTTACTTTGGAGATGATACTACGAATTTCCAAGAGTCTAATGTAAACTTCGGTCTTGATCTTCTAACATCTGGCGTACAGACATTCTAATAGGCTAGATTATACTCTCCCCCCAACAGGTTAAAAAGTTGGAAACAAAGAACCACTCGGAAACGGGTGGT
>CAZDRC010000006.1:13966-16444 GCA_964507965.1 uncultured Candidatus Saccharibacteria bacterium | reverse complement strand
CCAGAACCACCACCACCGAATCCGCCGAAGCCACCACCACGGCCACCGAGACCTCCTCCTCCGATCCACCATGGTGGACTTGCACCACTAGCAGTACTACTATAATAGACTCGAGAGACAATAAAGTCGAATATTAATCCTATTATAATCATAATTATAGTGAAGATAATATCTATAATTACAGTGAAATAAATCATACTGACAATTATTCCGAATATACCACCCATAACACCACCGAGCCACCATGACTTGGACCTACCGAGAATACTAGTAAGCCACATAAGGAAGAATATAGCCCATACAACAGGAAGAACATATTCATCAGATTTCGAATCATAATTTGCCGAATATCCGGCACTATTCACATATTCAGCATCGACAGTACCTTGAAGAATTCCAATTATAGTTTCTATAGCTTGTCTAATACCCTCTGTATATTTACCACTTTGGAATGCAGGAGTGAGAATCTTCGTTCTGATATTCGTAGCCAGAGCATCTGTAATATATGGTTCTAGACCATAGCCGACCTCTATTCTCATCTTCCTCTCATCCATAGAGAAAAGCATGAGCAATCCATTATCTTTATTAGCTTTACCAATTTTCCAATCTTCGAAGAGCTTCACGGCATAGCCATCAATATCCTCATCGCCGAGTGACTGTATAGTAACTACAGCTATTTCATTACCACTTTGTTTCTCATAATTAGAAAGTATAGCTTCGATTTCAATCTGTTCATTATCAGAAATAATATTAGCAAAATCATTCACATATCCTGTCGGCTTACCCGGACTAGTATATGCGAATACGAAAAAAGGTATGAGTAGAGCAAATAATACTAATGCTATACTAATACCTTTTCTCTTCATATTATATTTAGAATTTTACTTCTGGGGCATTCTCTGAACCTTCATCTGCATTGAAGTATTCCCTTTCTTGAAAACCAAAAATAAGTGCAATCATAGAACTAGGAACTCTCATAACTTTCAAATTATAATTCCTAACATATTCATTATAGCGCATACGTTCTACACTTATACGATTCTCTGTACCCTCGAGCTGTGACATGAGTGTCTGAAATGAATCAGAAGATTTCAATTCAGGATAATTCTCTGCGATTACGAGTAATCTACCAAGAGCACCTTCTACTTGGCTTGCAGCCTTGGCTCTATCATCTGCCGAAATAGCACCAGAATATCTAGTTCTCGCTTCTGCAATATCACCGAATACTGCTTGTTCTTGTTTCGTAATACCCTTCACAGTCTCTACTAAATTAGGAATAAGATCGAAACGTCTCTGATAATTACTCTCTACTTGTTTCCATTGTGTATCCGCAGTAATATTTAATGTTATGAGGCTATTATATGTTGAGAAAACATATATACCCATCAGTACTAATACTATAACGATTGCTATTATTATTTTCTTCATAATGCTTTATTACTTATAATTATTTCTTTATAGGAACTATCTTTGCTTCATCTTGACCTTTAGGACCGACGAGAAAACTGAATGATTTTACCATTTCTGTAAAGGCCTTGTCTGCTTCAGCTATTAGAGTCTTACTATTATTCAATACTTGAGTAGCTTCTGAGCCTTTGAAACCTTTATTAGCAGGATTTATATATATTGAAGAGAAACTGAAAATAAAGCATGTATTAGCATCTTTCTGTAATGAATACATTCTATCAAAGTAATTAATACCAGAAACGGAATTATCCATTGATATCATATTGAATGATAGATCACCACTCTTCAAAGTATCACGATCCTTCACTGTAGTTACAGGTGGGAAAGCACATTTGCCAGTAACATATACTACCCTTGTCTCCAATCTCTTCAGAGTATTAGTGTCTGATTTATCATAAGGTATTATGAAGGATATACCATAATCAGATGTACCAGCTTCCCATATTGTAGGATACTTCACAGAGAAACCCAATTCATCATTCTTATATTCTGAAATCTTACTTGATACCTTCGTTGTTTCTGTAGCAGAAGTTGAGACTGTATCCGCAGTCTCTACATTCTCAGGTATTACTGGAGCTTTATCCTTCCCCATAACCCATACTATTAGGCCTAGAGCTATTAGAACCACAATGATTATTACTGATTTTTTCATATTTTAATTAAATTAAAAATAACTAATATACTTATATATCGACTATGATAATACCATTATATTCGAATAGAAGCAAATATCTCATTCTTCATCTTATCTGTAATAATATCCCAATTATATCTCTCCTTTACCATTTCTCTAGCGGATTTCACAATTTCTTCTCTCAATTCTTCATTATTCAATAATTCCTCCACTTTATCTGCTATATCCTTCGGATCATTCACTCTTGTAAATAACCCTGTTTCTCTATCTTTTAGGAAATCCACAATACCGCCAACAGGTGTAGCAATAACAGGTATACTAGAAGCGAATGCCTCTACGAAAGATATACCAAAACCTTCCGATATAGAAGGTCTTAT
>CAZDRC010000006.1:11404-13866 GCA_964507965.1 uncultured Candidatus Saccharibacteria bacterium | reverse complement strand
AATTCATGAGTGAGAGCTTTCATCTGTCCTGCTGTCGGTCTTTCATTGAAGAAATTATAATTAACACCATTCGGTACTATAGATATCTGACACTTCGCTCCCAATTTCCTAGCAAAATCTGCAAGATAATAAGATATAGCTTGTATCATATTCGCCTTACTGAATATTTTCAAATATAGCGGATGCATTATCCCTAATGCTTTCTTTATATGTTCGATCGAATCTCCTTCTTGTAATGTGAGCAAGAATGGGACTTTTGGATTAATTATTTTAAAAAATAGGGCAGAAAATCCATTGAAGCTCGCCATAATAGACCAAATAAAATTATATTTATTCTTATGATGTAATATTAATGATTTAAAAAAGGCAAATGCCACATATTGGAATTTTATAAAATAAGAAATACGTGGTACAGAATTCCCCACAATATCTATATGTGGTCCGACTCTATATACATTCACATTACCGATACGCTCATATCGTGATGAACCAGCATAGAGAGTAACCATATCGAATACAATATCATTATCAGATACTCTATCTGTTATTTCTTTCACAGCTATCTCTGCCCCACCCACAAGATATGGGAAATATGATAATGAAAATATTAATACTCTTTTCTTCATAATTTTTATCAGGACTTTAATCTGTTTTCAACACTTCCTTCAGAATATCTCCAGAAACTTCTTTCATCTCCCCTCTATTCTCTACTTTCGGTACTTCTATTCCTACTTTTTCTTCTTTCTTCTCTTCCTTTGGTCTTTCTGTATCTCTTCTCTCTGTACTTTTCCCTAATACAGAAGCTAGAGCATTACGTAATTCACTGACTTTCTCTGGAGTCGCTTCCTTTATATTATTATGAGAATGTCCATGTCCATGATGTCCTAGATGAGCAAGTGGTACTTGCTTATGCTCTACCTTATGCTCAATATGATGTTCTTGCTTATGCTCTACCTTCTGTTCTACTTTCGGTTCTGGTCTCTGTTCTGATCTATGCTCTACTCTATGCTCAGGCTTTTGTTCTGGTCTTTGTTCTGGTCTAAATTCATGTTTCATCTCTGTAGGTCTAGGCTTATGTGCTGGAGCTATAGGAGCATGCCAGTCTGCAATATCTTTTTCTATTTGCTCTCTATTACTTGCAAATTGCTTCCTGGACATCTCTATAACCTTATTCACATTAGAATTATCTTGTTGCGGTATAGGTGGCAGAGTAGTAGCAGAGAATGGATGGGAACTTATTCCATCTATCATAAGTTTCAAATATATTTGGGCGAAGCCGAGATTGACAATATCTTCTGCAGTGAATTCCGGTGCGAATTCCTTCTCTAGAACTTCTGCATCATAGGAACCCACTCGGAAGACTATCATAGTACCGACGTTACCGAATACTGCCGCCCTTACCTCTTCTTCCATTTGCTCTATATACTGATGCGCCATTGTTAGATTCAATTTATACTTTCTTGCTTCAGAGAGAATATCAGCGAAGCTTTCATTCGCAAAGCTTTGGAATTCATCTACGAATAAATAGAAATTGGGAAGCCCCTTCAATACCCTATCAGGAACATCAGCACGGGAAAGTGCTGCTAGATATATCTTCGTTATGAGCATTCCACCGAGAAGATTGGCATTGGTCTCTCCTATTCTACCTTTAGAAAGATTAACAATTAAGATTTTCCTTTCATCCATTAATTTCCTAATATCAAAAGAGGATTTCGCCTGACCGATCATATTCCTAATAAGAGCATTGGCAGTGAATTGTCCAATTTTATTCTGTATTGCTGGTACAGCTTCTGCGGCCATTCTCTCTGTATAATTAGCAAATTCATCCACCCAGAATGATCTTACCGATGGATCTGTTACATGAGATATTACTTTCTTCCTATACTCTTTATCAGATAACATTCTATTGACGCCGAGTAATGTCGCATCTGGATATTCTAGTAATGCGAGAAGGGTATTGGTCAATATATATTCCATACGTGCAGACCATGCATCTTGCCAGATTTTCTTGAAGGTGCTCATAAGCCCAGATACTACTAGATGTCTCTTATCTGCATCCACACTCTCGAGTACATTGAAGGAAATAGGATAATCCATATCGAATGGTGCGAAGTATACTACATCTCCTATACGCTTCTCTGGAATATATTCTAATAGTAGATCTGCTGTCTTACCGTGTGGATCGATGAAGGCCATACCTTCACCATTCTTAATATCTTGCACAGCCATATTCTCTAGGAGAGTGGACTTCCCCATGCCTGTCTTTCCTATTACATATACATGCTTCGTTCTATCCTTGGCCTTTATTCCAAAGGCTATTTTCTTATTTCTTGCATCTGTTTCTGCGAAATATGTTACTCTTTCTTCATTCATAAAAATATAGTATCTATTGTCTTTATTTTATCATAGAAAGTCGGAATTATATAAAAGTGAATCCCCAGTCGCGCGAGCGCGACTGGGGA
>CAZDRC010000006.1:0-11304 GCA_964507965.1 uncultured Candidatus Saccharibacteria bacterium | reverse complement strand
TTGCCATAACTGTCGCTGTGTATACCAACATTCCCCCAATAGCTGACAAAGTGTAATCTACTCTCCTCCGAGTAGCGCTTCATCCCCCACTATTGGATCCATATAAAATGCTACTCCTATAATGAGGGTATGTCAATAGTAGTTGTGGAAAATGGATCAAAGGCAGAAGTTGTGTAATTATTAGATGCATTCCACATCATCCAGCTATTGAGACCTACATCATATACTGCTTGCTTCTGTGCTCTGACCATATCACTAGTGTATGGAGTACCATTGATACTGAAATCTTGCAACCATGGTCGGAGCTTCATCGGTGTAGTACTAGCAGCTACAGCTCTCTCATAAGCACTACCCATGGAGAAAGATATTATTTCATAAGGTTTCGCTGCAGGATTCTTCCAGCCATTGAAATTGATAGGATAATGAGATGGATAAACCATAGGTGCGACGAAATCAAAGTGTTCTAGAGCATCCTCCAGAACCTGACCAATACCTAGATCATCAGTATTGGTAGTAGTCATGCCGAAAAGATCAGCAGATATAGGAATATTCCTAGGTCTGAATATATTATCAAAATGAGAGAAGAATTCCTCCATCGCCTCTGACTTTACCTTCCCTTCACTATATGGATAAGCTATATCCTTCATATTACCATCAGAAGGGAAACGTATATAATCAAAATTCAATTCATCAAATCCTATTTTGTACGATTCATTTCCTATTTCTACAATATAATCCCAGACAGGCTTCGCATCTACATCGAGCCAGCTCACTCCCTTATAATCCTTCCATACAGATCCAGAACCAGTCTTCACAGCATATTCTGGGAATTTCTTCACTAGATATGAATCTTGGAAAACAGATATCCTACCGATAACATATATTCCCTTATCATGGAGTGTCTGTATGAAGTCCTTCACATCTGGAATTCTATTTTCTTCAGATCCTATTTCATTCAATTTCGCATTATCAGTTTTAAATCCTATTTTCCCTGTATAATCCTTTATATCTATTACAATAGAATTAAGTTCTGTATCATCCACAAGCTTCACTAGTACATCTCTCCTCTTCACATTACCAGCTACCCAATTAGTCATATAGAGAGCCTTCACAGATTCTGGAGTCTCTATATGCGATATCTTCGGAGGAGGAGGTGTCTCACTAGGTAATGTAGAAGTTGCTATTGCTATTATAGGATCAGATGAAGAATATACTTCAGAATTGATAGGTAATCGATATATTATGAAGGAAGATAGTAGTACTGCAAATACAATGAAGATAGACCAGTATATTGTATTCGTGATTTTCTTCTTTATCATTATTCAATCTTATTATTCTCTATGAAATTATCAGGAATATTCTTCTTCGGAGCTGGAGGGGTATTATAAGCAATAGCGATAATAATAAGACCAGTCACTATAGCGATAATCTTATGCCATATAGAAGGAATGCCTAGAAAAATGAATACCATTACCCATACACCGATAATACTCAATGTTTGTCTTTTTGACATAGAATTTATGGAAAATTATTAATAGAGCTATTATACACTATAATAGAGAAACTATAACTACGAATTCTCCTCTCTGTTTCTCTGAATTTATAGATAATATATTTATGATATCATCTGCTGTACCTTGTAGGACTTCTTCATGGATCTTGGTAATCTCTCTGACAATAGTGACTTTTTTATTTATTTTTTTTAAAGATTCTAAAGTCTTCATTATTCTATGTGTTGATTCATAGAAAATAATAGTTCTTTCTGATACTTCTATTTCTTTGAAAATAGTTTCTCTACCCTTCTTATGTGGCATGAAACCGAGAAAGATGAATTCATGACTCGGTACCCCAGCGATAGAAAGTGCAGCAATAAGAGCAGATGGACCAGGAATAGATTCTATATGCAATTCTCCTGAACTTATTTCATTAATAAATTTCTCTCGTATTTTAGAAATAAGTAATGATCCGGGATCAGATATGCCCGGAGTACCAGCATCAGATACTAGAGCAATATTCTTACCTTTTATAATTTCATCTAAGATAAAATCAACTTTATTCTCACCGCTATGGGTATGATAGCTTATTGTCGGAGTATGAATATCGTATTTATTCATTATTCTCTTCGTCATACGGGTATCTTCACATAGGATAATATCTACTTCCTTCATGATACGGAGGGCTCGGAGACTAATATCCTCTAGATTCCCAATAGGTGTGGCTATAACATAAAAAGTGGACATAGAGTTATAATATACTACACTATTCATATGGCAAGTGTTATATATATAACAAGAGATATAGAAAGAGCCCTAGGTAGGAAGCCTGTGGGAGATTATCGTATTATTACGAATGAAACTCCATATGCAATAGAAATAAAGAAAGAGTTTCCAGATAATGTATTTCTTATAAAAAAGGCAGAAATATTGGATACTTATAATCTGATGCTCCTATCCGAAGTCGAAGAAATAATAGAGAAATATAAAGCAGAAATTATAGTCTTCAAAAATACAATTCATATTGAGAAATATTGTATAGAAAAAGAATGGAAAATATTGAACCCCAGTGCAGAGCTTTCTGAGAGAATTGAGAATAAAGTCACAGGGACAAAATGGCTAGGAGAGCTATCATCTCTATTACCACCACACTCTACTTCTATAGTAAAGGATGTGGTATGGAATAATAGACCTTCTATTCTACAATGGTCACATGGACATACAGGTGAAGGCACAATACTTCTACAGAATAAGGATGATTTCGAAAATATAAAAAATAAATTCCCATATAGAGAAGCGCGTATTACTGATTATATAAAGGGTCCTGTATTCACAATCAATATTGTAATTAATAAAGAGAAAATATTATTCGGAAATATTAGTTATCAGATAACAGGTATAGCACCTTTCACATATAATCCATGCAGTACTATCGGTAATGATTGGAGTATTACTCATACATTATTAAGCGATGCACATATAGAGAAATTCCTTTCTATATGCAATAGAGTTGCAAAGAAAATGCAAGATGATGATTGGTTCGGGCTATTCGGTATTGATATTATATATAATGAAGAGAGAGATGAATTATATCTATTAGAAATAAACGCCAGACAGACAGCTTCTGTAACCTTCGAATCTAGATTACAAGAGAAAGTCCATGAAGATGGAGTAGAGGGACTCACAATATTCGAAGCGCATTATAAAGCATTAATACATGAATCTAATACAGGAAAATTAATAGAGATAAACGATGGTGCACAGATAATACAAAGATGGAATGATAATATAAAGGATATTGATGAAAATAAAATTATAGATTTAGGCTATAAAGTGATAAAATACGCCAATACGAAACCGAATTCTGATTTCCTAAGAATACAAAGTGAAAGAGGAATAATGGAAACTCATAATAAATTCAATAATAGAGGTAAGGATATAATAGATATATTAGTATAAAGATATGGAAGAGAAAACACTTTCGAAAGAAGCATTGGGAATAATAGATTCATATTTGAATTTCAAGATAGATGGATTGTCTTGTTCAATACCTTATTATAATAATAAGAAGGCTGGTTCTAGAATAAAAACAGGAGTCCAAATAGGTAAAGGTAGCCCAGAAGAAATAGAACAAGAGGTGAAAGAGATAATAATAAAAGAGAAAGTAAAAGATGAGGAATTTGATTTGAAGAGATTCCTAATAGAGAGAAATATAGGAATAGATTGCTCAGGTCTAGCCTATTATATATTGGATACAGAGTTCAGAAGTCGTGGAAAAGGAAAATTAAAAAATAAGATTTCATTTCCTTTCTGTAGAGGTATATGGAGAAGTATGAAATGTAAATTGAGACCAGTAGAGAATCTCGATGTTGCAACGCTAGCTCATAATGATAATAGTTATATTATTCCAGTAGAGAAAGTAGAACCAGGAGATATGATTATTATATTAAGAGAAAGTAAAGAAAGGAATCATATACTCATAATTCATAAAGTAGAGTATATAGATAATATTCCAAAGATAATACACTATACACATTCTATTTCATTACCAGAAGACGGATTATACGGACATGGAGTGAGACAAGAGACAATAGAGCTTGATAAACAAGGATGGAATAAAAATTATATTATCAGGAGATTGAAATGCTTTTAAGCGACTTTTATGCTAAAGTATGCCTATGATAAGCATATTGGAAGGCACAGCTGATCTCGCCTATATATTAGGTTTTTCTATATCTGCCTGTATATTCGCCTTTCTCTGGTCTCCTATTCTCATATATTTATTAAAGCATTTCCATATTATTAAACCTCCAAAGGTAGAATTACTTTCCATAGAATCAAGAAAAAATAAAGACAATACTCCGATAATGGGAGGACTACTCGTCATAGTTACAGTAGCGATAATCACAATAATATTCAATTGGTCAAGAAGCTTCACTTGGGTACCTATCGGCGTAATGCTTCTATCTGCACTTCTCGGTGGTATTGATGATCTTATGAATATATTCGGTACCGAGAGACGATCCAGAAAGCTCACACATATTATGAAGTTAATAAGAGTTCATAAAGATTTCAAAATGCGAATATGGTATATCATCACTCTTCCTTGGACAATATTCAAAAGAACATCAGTATGGATAGGATCAAGACCAGGGAAAGGTATATTCGTCCATGAGAAACTCCTATTACAATTCATAGCTGGAGCTATTACTTCTTGGTGGGTATATAGCAAGCTCGGTCCTGCATGGCATTATATATATTTACCTTTTGGACATGATATATTCGTCGGATGGCTTATTATTCCAATAATAATTCTTATTGTAATGTTCACTGCGAATGCTGTTAATATTGCAGATGGTATGGATGGTCTCTCTGGAGGAATGCTCATATCTACATTCAGTGCACTCACTCTACTCAGCTGGATCAATGGCTTTGGTGAGATAGCAGTATTGAATGCTACAGTTATCGGTGCCCTCGTCGCCTATACATATTTCAATATCAAACCTGCAAGATTCATGATGGGAGATGTAGGATCTCTAGGTCTCGGTGCTCTACTTGCAGTGAATACTCTGGCAATAGGTGAGATTGGTTCTATTTTCTTCCTTGGTTTTATTTTCTATATAGAAGCTATATCCGTAGTCATACAAATATTAGGTAAATATATACTGGGTCGGAGAATATTCCGTATGGCCCCTCTTCATCATCATTTCGAGCTTATCGGCTGGAGTGAAGAGAAAACAATAATGCGTTTCTGGATTATACATTTCGTCTTCGTTGTTTTCGGCGTATGGCTTGCACTACATTAATTTATGAAATATCTATTTTGGAAAGAAGAAAAAGTAGAAGATAATTCTATAGAAAACATTTCTAGAATGTATGATTCTGGTTTTGTTTTTACACGTATTGATAAGGGTATTATGCATCAGACTAGAAGTCTACGTATCAATCTAGATAGATTCGAATTATCTAGCGAGAACAGGAGGATATTGAAAAAAGGTGAAAGTATCTCTATAAAGGATAGTGCAATACCCTATTCCTCATATAATTGGAGAATCGGTAAAATCGGTAAGGATTTCTATGAAAGTCATAAGGCAGACTTCAGTGCGAATAAAATAAAAGAATTAATAAATAGTAATGATAGTAATTTCAATTTATTATTAAATTATTCTGATCTTGCCTATGCTATATGTTATATGAATAATAATATGCTTCACTATTCTTATCCTTTCTATAATCTAGAGAATTCATCGAAGGATATGGGAATGATAATAATGCTAAAGGCAATATTATGGGCAAAAGATAAAAAAATAAAATATATTTATCTGGGTTCTCTACAGAGACCAACAGATATTTATAAATTACAATTCTCTGGTATGGAATGGTTCGATGGGAAAAAGTGGAGTGATGATACGGAAGAAGCGAAAAGGATGCTGAATACTAAATAGCTAGTATTGGCTTTATATCATCTTTTGTAACCATATTTCTTTCTATTTCATCAAGTTTATATTCAATGCCTTCGAATTTCTGATCAATGCCTTCGAATTTCTGATCAATGCCTTCGAATCTTTCATCTACATATTTTTTCATATCAGAAAATTGATTTGCCATAATAATAGCCAGAGAATCTATCTTCTCATCAAAGATTTTTTCTATAACAGAAAATCTATTATCGATATGATTTCTAAATTCTCTGAAATATTGTGGTTCTGTTTCATTCATAGGTTTTATATAGATTAGCTGATAATGTTTGGTATGCATATTATAGAACTAATAGTTTTATCTATGCAATAGCGAAAATCACGAAAAATTCATAAAGATTTTATTTCATGTGGATAACTCCCCCTTTTTATCTTATAATAGACTAATGCGAAAAGACAATATGGAAAAGAAACATATACACATAATAGGCATATGTGGCGTAGCTACTAGCGCTATAGCAATAGCCTTCAAGAATAAAGGCTGGAAAGTTACAGGTTCTGATAAGGGCTTCTTCCCTCCTGTTTCTACAGAATTAGAGAAAAATAAAATAGAATTCTATCCCGGTTGGCATCCGGAGAATATTGGGAAACCAGATCTAGTAGTTATAGGTACAGCATCTGGAACACAGAATCCAGAGACTATCTATATAGAAGAAAATAAAATACCAAATTATTCCTTTGCAGAAGCTATTGGTAAATTCTTTGTAAAAAAGAATTCTATAGTTGCAGTAGGAACATGGGGAAAGACTTCCTCATCAGCACTTATATCTTTCATTATGGATAAAGCAGGAATAGATCCAACCTATATGTTCGGTGGAATATCGCTTTCACATAATTCATCAGCAAAGCTTACAGATAGCAAATACAGTGTATTCGAAGGAGATGAATACAAGAGCTCACCAACAGACAATACTCCGAAATTTGTTTATTACAAACCTAGTCATATCCTACTCACAGCAGTATCTTGGGATCATGCAGATCTATATCCAACAGAAGAAAGCTATTTCAAAGTCTTTGAGAAATTAATAGAAAATACAAAGATGATAGTAGCAAATAAAGATCATGCAAAAGTGAAAGAATTGGTAAAAACAGCAATATGGTATGGTAAAGATAATGCAGATTATATATATAATGATATAAAACAGACGAAAGATGGATTAGATTTTATTATAGAAAATAAAAATAAAAAATATAATATACATTCACCAATGATAGGAGAATTCCAAGTAGAAAATATTACAGGGTGCTTCGCTATGACTAGAGAACTCGGCATAGATGAGGAAATAATAATTAAAGCAATAGCAGAATTCAAAGGATTGAAAAGAAGAATGGAAAAGAGATATGAAGGAAATGTGACAATATTTGACGATATAGCACATTCCGGAGAGAAAGCTTCTTCAGTATTGAGAAATCTAAGACAAATCTATAGTGGTAAAATAATAGCAGTCTTCGAACCCAATATCGGAGGAAGGCAGAGAGAATCAATAGAGAAATATAATAATGCCTTCGAGAAAGCCGATACAGTAATAATCCCGAAATTAACAAAATTGAAAATCGCCGAGAATGAAGAATATAGACCCATGGAAGGAGATGAACTGACAAAAGTTATTTCTAAAACACATAAGAATGTGAAATATATAGAAAATGATGAGAAACTAATAGAAACAATAGTGGAACAAGCAAAAAAGGGAGACATAATAGCCTTCCTAGGTTCCCATGGATTCCGCGGTATGATAGAAGAGACTATTTCCCTTCATCGACAATCTCTGTAAGTAGATTATTATCTTCTACATCTTTCACAAGAAGAGTCATGCCACAATGATTGCATTCTATGACCATACCTTCCTTCACCGACGAATATCTGGAAATATCTATATTATTTTTACATTCTGGACAAGTTGATTTCATATACTTCTAATATTACCTAAAACAATGTAGTATATCAATATGATAACACCATATGAGAAATATGACGAATTAGGGAAGGCGATAGGCCTATCTGCTAATAATAACCTATTCCTGAAGCGCGAAGACCTACATCCCTTAGGATCACATAAGGGGCGTTCTATATCTATGATGATAGATAAATATATAGAGGATGGATTCCATCATTTCGCCATATCATCTTCTGGTAATGCAGCATTAGCAGCGGGATTATATATAAAAAAATTAAATAAGAAAAGAAAAGATAAAATAATTCTAGAAATATTACTCGGAAGGAATATAGAGAAGGATAAATTAGAAATATTAGAAAAATTAAAAGATGAGAATATACTTCTATCAATACATGATAGACCATTACAAGCACTGTATATGAAAATACAAGATAATAATGTGAGAAGTCTCAGACAATCAATAGATGATACTGCACTTCTAGGATATAAATCATTAGCAGAAGAACTTATAGAAATTCCAGATTTGAAGGGAATATTCATCGCTACATCATCTGGTACTACAGCAGAAGCCCTCGCACAATATTTCATTGATAATAAAAAGGATATAGAAATACATATAGTACAAACAACATCTTGTCATCCTATAACAGACACCTTCGAGCGCTATGACGGCGAGGAGACGCCTTCCATAGCAAAAGCAATAGTAGATCATACAGCGAGAAGAAAAGAGAATATAAGAAAGCTTATAGAGAAAATAGAAGGTAAGGGATGGATAGCAAAGAATGAAATAATAGAAACGGCACAGAAATTAGTGAAGGATAATACTGGAATAGTATTATCTCCGAATGGTGCATTATCTATAGCAGGACTTCTAGAATCAATATATGCTGGATATAAGCATGGTGGATCTATAGTATGTATTGTAGGTGGATTATAATGCTCGTACAGAACGTATGAAGTCCTCCCCACGATCCTTCCTAGAGGAATATATACCTATGGCTTCACATCCAGGACTGAATACTACCCTATCCCCCTTCTTAGCCAATTCTAAAGCTTTAGAGGATGCATCTTCCAGATCATAAGATTGAGCGAATCCTATATTCTCTATCACCTTGATATCTTCACGTAGACCTAGAGTACCACTACCGGGTAATAATACAATAGCTTTTATATATTGAGGAAAAGTATTAATAAGAATACGATAATCATATCTAGTATATGCTCCGCCGAATATGAGTATGAGATTCCTATCTATGGATAGATTCATCATAGTATATAATGTAGCTTTAGGATTCGTAGAATATGCATCATTGTAGAATTCTACATTCTTCACTTTCTTTATTAATTCCCCGCGACCCTTTAATCCAGAGAAATCATTTAATATACTTTCTCCAATTTCTTTTGATACCTTGAAGAGTTCCCCAGTCTGTATCGCCAGAGCTTGATTAGTAGGATGAGTACGGAGCATCTTGGCCTTCGGAGTAAAGTCTATTATATGTCGTATAGAATCTATAACATCATCTGGACCAACAATGAAATTATTATATGTTTGATATTCTAATATTGAGAAAGCATCTTTTGATTTATTCTCTGCTGCAGAAGTTATAGAAGTAATAACAGCAACATGCGGACTTATTCTAGAAATGAAATATTCATTCATCAATTCCTCTGGAATCCTAGCTAATACGACATCTCCCTGCTTTATCTTCTTCAAATGTGAAATAGAACCATTCGTAGAATCAGGATCAATGAAGAATAATCCTTGATTCTCGTACTCAACAAAAGATTTCTTCAGAACCGTATATATCATATTGCATACTGTACTCTTGCCACAGGCACCCATAACTCCGATAAGAGTGATCGGTGGTACGAGCTTCAGGAAAAGAATATTAGGGTATTCTATGGGTATAGACTTCTCTATTGCTCTCTTCAAGAACGAATATTTCTTTGAAATATCATAATGAATAATAATAAGATCCTTATCTAATATCTGATCATTATTTATTTTACCTAGATAATATTCTGTGAGGCCAGCCTCCTCTAGGATAGATATATATCCTCTTACTTTATCTATACTACGTAGATCGTATAGAGATATATTTGCACCAATACGTAATAAGAATTTGATATCAGCGATCATCTCTCCATGAGGACCTAGGCCTATTATTGCTATTTTCTTGTCTTTGAAGAAGTCTTTGTAATTCACTTCTCTATTATATCCTCAATTCCTGCATTTTCAATCAATTTCTTCACTTTTATCATTTCTTGTAATAATGCTTGTAATTTCAAAGTGAATTCATCATTGTAAAGACTATTGGTAAAGGTCTCTAATTTACGTAAGAATAGACTGTGTATATCATTGAAATATGCCTCGAGAATATCTATATTATTCTTCGGTATCATGCCATTATCTCTCAATACGAAGAATTCCTTAGGTCTCTCTATGCCTTCGTAATATATATAATCATTCGATATTACTCCATCTATTGATGGTTGTGTCATGGTGTATATTCTCATATTTGATAGTCTGCCTTTATACTCATGAAAGAATCTCTAGTAATAATTACATGATCCAATATATTGATTCCTATTATTTTCCCAGCTTTTATTAATTGTTCTGTAATCTCTATATCACTATCACTCGGTAATATATTCCCAGATGGATGATTGTGAGCGAGGACAATAGCGACAGAGCTGTATTCTATAGCAGGACGGAATACTTCTCTAGGATGAACAATATTGGAATTGATCGTACCTATAGATATTACTTCATCATGTATTATGCGATTATGGCTATTGAGATAGAGTCCTCGTAGATGTTCCTTCGGAAGATTATGCATATCCCTCAGATATTCATAGGTGTCCTTTGCATTTCTTATAACTGTGAATCCGAGTGGATTCTTCTCATAGAAGCGTCTGCCTATTTCCCCACAAGCGATGATCTGACATGCCTTAACAATAGGTATATTCATATTGACAGAGAGTCTATTGGCATCTCTCTCGGCTATTATACTTTTCTCACCATATTCTCTTATTATTCTTCCTGACATTTCCAATATATCTTCGTTCTTACTACCGACATTGAGTAATACCGCAAGAAGCTCCTGTATAGAGAGTACATCTGGACCCTTCTCTAGGAGTTTCTCTCTAGGCTTCGCATCAGATGGCATATCCTTTATCCGTAGAATATATTCCTTCAGAGGATTATCTAATAATAAATCTGTATCTTTCATAGAATATGTCTTGGAAAAATTTTTTATAATTGTTTTCATGCTGGAGATTATATCATCATGAATATCTGATTCAATAGCAGAAAAAACAAAAAATTCATAAAGATTTTATTTCATGTGGATAACTCACCGATTATATGGCTAACTTTGAATTGTGCGCGCGCTTGGGATCGAACCAAGGACCTTTCGAGTATCAGTCGAATGCTCT
>CAZDRC010000005.1:16356-19752 GCA_964507965.1 uncultured Candidatus Saccharibacteria bacterium | reverse complement strand
TGTTCTGATTTGACTTTTATTCAATATAGTGATAAAACTTAACTATAAAAAGAAGCAGACGAATATATCACTTATGGCAAATATTAATTTCAAGCCGAAACAAATAGTAAAGAAGCTACTCTCTGTTTTACCAGAAAGAGGAGTAGATGTTCTGACTAGTAGATATGGTCTAGGAAAAATAGAGAAGAAAATGACCCTAGATTCTATAGGGAAAATATACGGTATAACAAGAGAAAGAGTGCGTCAAATAGAGAATTATGCTCTAACAAATATAAGAAAGTCCAATGCTTATAAGAATGAAAAGGCTGCATTCTCTGATCTAGAAAATCTAATACATTCTCTCGGTGGTATAGTAGTAGAGGAGGACTTCCTCAATCATATATCTAGTGATAAGAGTCTACAGAATCATATTAATTTCCTTCTTGTACTCGGTGATACATTCAAGAAAAGAAAAGAAGATAGTGACTTCAAGCATAGATGGCATGTCAATGAGGAATTATCGAAGCAAGTAGAGGATTCTCTGAAGAAATTGTATTCGAAGCTTGGTATAAATGATCTATTACCAGAATCAGAAATAGTAGCGAAATTCCTAGAACATCTAAAGGATGTTTCTGAGAAATACAAGAATCAAGAAATAATGAAAAGATGGCTCGCCCTTTCCAAGAAGCTGGATAAGAATGCAATAGGTGAATGGGGTGTTGCACATTCTCCGAATATTAATACAAAGGGTATGAGAGATTATGCTTTCCTAGTAATACGCAAGCATGGTTCACCAATACACTTCAAAGAAGTTGCAAAACAGATCGGTATCGTATTCAATAAGAAAGCTCATATAGCAACCACTCATAATGAATTAATAAAGGATGAAAGATTCGTACTAGTCGGCCGTGGTCTATATGCTCTAGCAGAATGGGGATATATGTCTGGTGTTGTGAAAGATGTAATAAAGAAAATCATAACCAAGAATGGACCATTAACAAAAGAGGATATTATAGATAAAGTTCTCAAAGAAAGATATGTGAAGGACAATACTATTCTAGTCAATTTACAGAATCAGAAATGTTTCAAGAAAGATAAAGAGGGTAAATATCATCTAGTCTAATTATATATTGTATAAATAAAATCATGCTATAATATTAGTAATGATTCGTATTGGAGATTATTGGTCTTATCTACAAGGAGAATTCGGAGCTACACTCTTACCCATAGTGTGGAATTTCATAATATTGCTATCTATACCTACCCTTACTCTCATATTATGGGTTATTTTTTGGCCTCTATGGCTCACCTATGTGCGGTCGAAGAATTTCTTCGGTATAAAATATGTGATATTGGAAGTGAGATTACCGAGGGAGATGATGAAGTCCCCGAAGGCTATGGAACTCTTCCTACATTCTATACACAATACAGCAGATGGGAATTGGATAGCACAATATATAAAAGGTGAGACAAGACCATGGTATTCATTAGAGCTTGTATCTATAGAGGGAAGGGTAAAGTTCATGATCTGGTCTGAAGATCAGAGGAAAATAGGACTGATGTCTGCTCTCTATGCACAATTTCCTGGAATAGAAATACATGAAGTAGAGGATTATACGAAGGGTGTACAATATGATAAAGAAACAATGAAGCTCTGGGCAGCAGAGTTCAAATTTACCCAAGATGATCCATATCCAATAAAAACATATATTGATTATGGATTAGATAAAGATCCGAAGGAAGAGTTCAAAGTAGATCCATTAGTACCTGTATTGGAATTCCTAGGTAGTGTAGGTCCCAATCAGCAAGTCTGGATACAATTCATAGTACGAGCTCATAAGAAAGAGATAAGAAAACCCGGAACTCTCTTTGTTAAAGTAGATGAATGGAAAGAAAAAGCAGAAGAATTGAAGAATAAAATAATGATGCGTGATGCGAAGAGTAAGATATCAGGTACAAAAGATAAAGAATCAGGAAGAACTACTCCACCCACACTTTCTGAAGGCGAGAAGGATATAGTAGCAGCGCTAGATAGGAGTATTACGAAATTACCTTTCGATGTCGGTATCCGTGCTCTATATTTCGGTAAGAAGGAATCATATGTCGCACCATTCGGTATTGGTGGAATAATAGGGGGTATGAAAAATTTCAATACTGAACATCTCAATGGCTTCAAACCGAATAGTGATATGTGGATGGGACCTCTAGATTTGCCATGGAGTGATTTCCGTAGTATCAGGAAGCATAGAGCGGCACGTAATGCTCTTCTTGCCTATAAGATGCGATCTTTCTTCTATACACCATTCACAGATGGCAAGCAACTCGTATTGAATACAGAGGAACTCGCAACTATATATCATTTCCCAGGTGCCAATGCTATGACTCCTACATTAGATAGAATCCCTTCGAAGAAGGCAGGTGCGCCAGCCAATCTCCCTATATGATTTTCTCTGATATTATAAATAGAAAGAAATTCCTTGCTCTGAAGATTATTATTATAATAATTCTATTATTTGTATTTTCTATTTTCCTATTATCTCTTCCACCTAGTGATTTCCCAGAGAATATAGAAGTAAATATACCCAATAATACTGGTCTCTCTCGTACTGCGGATATACTCTATGAGAATAAAATAATAAAATCTCCCTTTCTTTTTAAAATAGAAACTGTTTTCCTCGGTGGATATAAGAAAATATTGGCAGGGGACTATCTCTTCAAAGAAAAGCAAGATTCTATCACTGTCGCTATGCGACTCATAAAAGGTATTCATGGACTAGATAGAATAAAGATAACTATTCCTGAAGGTGCTAATATTCATAATATTGCAGATATTGTTTCGAAAAGTATTCCGAAATTTGATAAGAAAGTATTCCTAGATATTGCGAGTACTTCAGAAGGGTATCTTTTCCCTGATACATATTTCTTCTATACCAATGCCACCGCTCCTCTCGTATTCGAGACTCTACATGATGCCTTCGATCAGAGAATATCTTCTATAATCAATAATATTGTATTGTCTGGAAGAACGAAGGAAGATATTGTGAATATGGCTTCTATAATAGAGAAAGAAGCGAATGATAAGGAAGATAGACGTATAATCTCTGGAATATTATGGAAAAGATTAGACAATGATATGCCATTACAGGTAGATGTTTCTATAATCTATATTACTTCTAGAACTTCTGTAACAATAGAAGATACGAAGATTGATTCCCCATATAATACTTATAAGAATAAAGGTTTACCTATTACTCCTATATCGAATCCTGGTCTAGATGCTATACTCGCTTCTGCTGGTCCTACACCTAGTAAATATTTCTATTATTTATCTGATAAAGATGGAGTGACACATTATGCTATTGACTATGAAGGGCATCTAGAGAATAAGAGGAAGTATTTGAAATAAAAAAAAGAAGA
>CAZDRC010000005.1:0-16256 GCA_964507965.1 uncultured Candidatus Saccharibacteria bacterium | reverse complement strand
ACTATGAAGGGCATCTAGAGAATAAGAGGAAGTATTTGAAATAAAAAAAAGAAGAACCCAAGGCGGATATGACGCTAGGGGTTCTTCTGAAAGTGGTATTACTGGAGTCTTTTTTCTATTTTTTTCACGAAATCCAGTATTGACCACTCTGGCTCCGTGAAGTCCAATCTCTGAACTGTTTCGTCACGAGGTGTACTACCTGAGGCAATATGCCACAGTCTCACACCATAGTAATCACTATGGCAAACCTTTGCCATCTGTAGGAAATCGATAAGCTCTGTGTAAAGAGCTAGTCCTCCATTATGGTCGATACCGAGGAAGACTTTTTCAGATATTTCCTTGACTGTCTTTATTGCTTGTTCCTCCGTCATTTTGTTTGCATTCATCTATATATATGATAGCATTATATTTATGAAAAGTCAAGGTGAAAAAAAGAAAGTATATGTAGGTATGTCTGGCGGAGTAGATAGCTCTGTTTCTGCATTATTATTAAAAGAGGCAGGATATGATGTAATAGGAGTATTTATAAAGGTCTGGCAACCAGAATGGATACCATGTACAGCAAAAGAAGATAGAATAGATGCAATGCGAGTAGCAGGAGAGATCGGTATACCATTTATCACTCTTGATCTAGAAAAAGAATATAAGAAAGAAGTAGTAGAATATATGATAGAGGAATATAGAAAAGGCAGAACTCCCAATCCAGATGTAATGTGCAATGCTCATGTGAAATTCGGCGCATTCTACGACTGGGCTATGGCACAGGGTGCAGACTATATAGCAACAGGGCATTATGCAAGAATAGAAAATGATAATCTATTGAAAGGTAATGATAATAATAAAGATCAGAGTTATTTCCTCTGGACTCTAAGAAAGGAACAATTAAACCATATAATTTTCCCAATAGGACATCTAGAGAAGCCAGAAGTTAGGAAATTATCAAAGAAATATAATCTATCAACAGCAGGGAAAAAGGATAGTCAGGGAATATGCTTCATAGGGAAAATAGATATAAAGAATTTCCTTTCATTCTATATAACACCGAAGAGAGGTGATGTACTAGATATAAATAATAGAATAATTGGCCATCATAATGGATCGTTTTTCTTCACAATAGGAGAGAGACATGGCTTCACTATTACAGAGAAAACACCGAATGATCTACCTTATTATATTATCTCAAAGGATCTAGAGAAGAATATAATTACAGTATCGAATAAAGATGAGAAAGGTATATTACCTAATGGAGTGAAAGAAATTAAATTAAATAAAATTAATTGGATAAATCAAGAACCGAAAATCAATTCTACTTTCCAAGCCAGGACTAGATATAGGCAACCATTAGGGAATGTTAGAATTGTAAATGAGAATACAATTGAATTTGAAAAGCCTCAATATAATATTTCAATAGGTCAAAGTCTAGTAATATACAGTGATGATATATGCATGGGTGGTGGAATTATAGTATAATCTCCATATGGAGAAATCTATAATCATCACGAAAGCTAATGGGATGAAGGAAGTTTTCGACAAGCAGAAGCTCTTCCATTCTCTTCGTAATTCTGGAGCAGGAAATGATATAGTAAATGATATTGTAGGTCATATCAGTAATGAAATCACAGATGGTATGACAACATCTGATATCTATAAGCATGCCTTCGATCTTCTACGTAGTCACTCTATGCCCGTTGCAGTAAAGTATTCCTTACGTAGAGCTATAGGTGAGCTCGGTCCAGATGGATTCCCATTTGAGAAACTTGTAGCGAGAATATTCAATACTTGGGGATATGAAACTGTTACTGATCAGATGGTCATGGGTTCCTGTGTAGAACATGAAATAGATATTGTAGCTTGGCGAGGTAATGAGCTAGCTATGGTAGAGGCGAAATTCCACAATGAATTTGGCATGAAGAGCGATCTCAAGGTAGTGCTATATGTCAAGGCTCGATATGATGATCTATCTAGGAAAGTTTTCAACTTTGGAAATAAAGAGAGGAGGCTCTCAGAGAAATATATATTCACTAATACGAAATTCACAGAAAAGGCAATAGAATATAGTAGTTGTCAGGATCTGAGACTTGTCGGTTGGAACTATCCTCTAAGTGGTAATCTACACGATATTATTACTCAATATAGATTACAGCCTATCACTAGCCTTTCCCTACTTTCTGGTAAGAATAAAAAGGAATTAATTAATAGGAATATATTAGTATGTTCAGATCTTATGAATGATACTAAAGTTCTAGAAGATATAGGTATAAAGAAAGCACAGATACAAAGGATAATATCTGAAGCCAATATAATAATAAATAGCGGTAAATAATACTATGACAAAAAGGATGACTTTATTATTCTGAAAAAATATATATGAAAATAAATACAAAATGGAATCTCGGGCTATTATATAAATCTCAAAAGGATAAGAAGATAGAGAGTGATATAGAGAAATTGGAGAAAGCTATAAACGCTTTTGCTATGGAATATGATATTCCGGATAAGAATTATCTGAATGATAGTAAAGCTCTATATGAAGTATTAATTAAATATGAGAAATTGAGTGAAGAGAATGATATAAGTGTAATGTCATACTATTCTTTCATACAGGATCTAGATGCGAATAATAGAGTCGCTACAGCACAATTGGAATTATTAGGTAATCGCCTGACTAGAATAGGTAATAAAATGACTTTCTTCATAATTTCTCTAGGGAAAATAGGAGAAGATTTACAGAAGAGATTCCTAGAAAGTCCAGAATTGGAACATTTCAGATTCCTTCTAAAGAATATATTCGATACAGCAAAGTATCATCTATCTGTACCAGAAGAGAAAATATTGAGTTTGAAATCGCAAACATCATTCGATATGTGGGTTTCTGGTAATGATAGAATATTGAATAAAAAAACTGTTAAATATAAAGGCAAAATTTTACCAATAGCTAAAGCTATGAATATGGTGCAAGCTCTAGCGAAGACCAGAGATAGGAAGGAATTATCAAATATAATTTCTATTGTATTACAGGATATTGCATCTTTCTCTGAAGCAGAGATCAATGCCATTATCAATGATAAAAAAACAGATGATGAACTCAGAGGTCTTATTAAACCATATGAATCCAGAGTTATAAGTTGTGAGAATGATATGAAGGTAGTCGAGGATCTGAGAAAGATTGTTACAGATAATTTCCATATTGCAAAAAGATTTTATAAATTAAAAGCGAAATTATTGAAGCAGAGAAGACTCGGATATTATGATAGGGGAGCGAAGATAGGGAAGATCAGGACATTATTTTCCTTCGAAGGTTCTCTAGGGATATTCAGAAATACTTTACAGAATATAGATAATAGATTCGTGAATATACTCGATGATTATATGAAGAATGGTCAGGTGGATGTATATCCGAAGATCGGTAAGACTGGTGGTGCATATTGTTCTGGATCATATAGAAGACCTACTTTTGTATTATTGAATCATATTGATGATCTTCATTCATTCACTACATTTGCTCATGAGATGGGTCATGCTTTCCATACTGAACTTTCGAAATCCCAAGGAGTTTTATATAGTGGATATTCTATTTCTCTAGCAGAGACAGCTAGTACACTCTTCGAGACTATTGCTCTAGATTCTGTATTTGAGAAATTGTCTAAGAAAGAACAGATAATAGTTCTTCATGATAAGATCAATGATGATATCTCTACTATCTTCCGTCAGATTGCCTGCTTCAATTTCGAATTAGAATTGCATAATACTATACGTGAGAAAGGATTTATTCCGAAAGAAGAGATTGCGAAGATTCATAATAAGAATATGAAGGCATATCTAGGTCCACTTTTCGATATTAGAGAGATCGATGGATACTTCTTTGTCGCATGGAGCCATATTCGCAATTTCTTCTATGTTTATACCTATGCTTATGGTCAGCTAGTGAGCAAGGCTATGCTTGCAAAATATTATAAGGATAAGAGTTTCTGGAAATCTATAGAGAAATTCCTAGAAGCAGGAGGAAAAGCGAGTCCGGAGGAGATATTAGAAGAGATCGGTATCGATGTCCGTTCTGGAGAAATATGGAAGGTCGGGCTTGAGCAGATAGATAGGGATATTGAGAGATTGGAGAAGTTGACGAAATAGAATTATTCATTTGTCTACTTGTTTTCTTATATAGATAGCATATTATATTTCATATAATTTATTTACAAAGTTCCTACTATTTTCTCGTTAACTTTGTATCAACATTTCATGACTTTTGAAAGTCAGCTAATTTTTTATTATCAGTTTAATTATTAAAATATGATCACATTCACACCAGAACAATTTGAAGAGATAAAATCAAACAGATATATTATTAAAGCCTGTAAATTACTATGAATTCATAGCTGTTATTAAAAGAAATAGAATAAGAATAATAGTAAAGCAAATTGATAATGGTATCAAATCTTTTTGGAGTATTATTCCTTTCTGGGGTATGAATACAAGTACCATGACTAGATTGCTTCATGATGGTATTCCAGAAGAGGATTAAAATAAAAAATCCGCTCAAATCAAGAGCAGGTTTTTTATTAGTGCTTGGCTACAGCTTGAAAGCCGTGAAGGAGCGTACTCCCCAAACACCGTTAATAATATATCAAATAATATGACTAGAGTCAAGCCAAATTTTATGATAAAATCTATTCATGAAGCAAAATATGTCGAGTATAGAAATCCGTTCAAAATTCCTAGAATTCTTCGAGAAGAATGGGCATACAATAGTGCCATCTTCATCTCTGATACCGAAAGACGATGATTCTGTTCTCTTCACAACTGCTGGAATGCAACAATTCAAAGACTATTATACAGACAAGAAAGATGCACAATCAGATTTCCATTCGAAAAATACAGTATCGATTCAGAAATGTATTCGCACTAGTGATATAGATGAAGTAGGAGATAGTTCCCATCTCACTTTCTTCGAAATGTTCGGAAATTTTTCCTTCGGCGGATATTATAAAGAAAATGCAATAAAATATGCCTATGAATTTATCACTAGAGAAATGGCTCTAGATATTTCCTATATAACAGTTTTCAAAGGTTTAGAGAATAGCCCAATAAAGAAGGATGAAGAATCAATAAAGGTTTGGAAATCTCTAGGAATAAAGGATATAAGAGAAGAAGGAATGGAAGATGTATTCTGGGGACCTACTGGGAGTTCTGGACCATGTGGACCGACTACAGAAATATATTGTAAAGATAATAAAGGCAAGGATCTAGAAATCTGGAATATAGTATTCAATGAATTCTATTGCTATGGTTCTAGAGAACAATTATTAGAATCACCACAGACGGTGAGATTAGAATCTCTACCATTCAAGGGAATTGATACAGGAATGGGACTAGAAAGATTAGTGATGATAATACAGAAAGTAGATAATATCTATGATACAGATATATTCAAGCCAGCGATGAATAAGATAAAGGAGAATTCAGATAAATGGGATATCAAAGGCGCAAGAATAATAGCAGATCATATTAGAGCTTCCACATCACTAATAGAAGATGGAGTAATACCATCCAATACTGATAGAGGCTATATCTTACGAAGATTATTGAGACGTGCAATAAGATATGCCAAGACTATAGATTTAAAAATCGATTTAATAGAATTAGTAGATAATGATAAAGTTGAAATAAAAGAAGAAATAAGAAAAGAGATAGAGAGATTCGAAAAGACATTAGAAACAGGATTGAGGGAATTCGAAAAGGGTAGGGACGCCTTCGTCCTATATTCTAGCTATGGTTTCCCATTAGAATTGGCGATGGAATTGGCAAAAGAAAAGGGAATAAGTATAGATGTAGATAAATTCAATGAAGAGATGAAGAAGCATCAAGAGCTTTCCAGATCAGGCGCTCTACAGAAGTTCAAAGGTGGACTAGCTGATGCCGATGATCCAATAATTATAAAATATCATACAGCGACACATCTTCTACATCAGGCACTCTGTGATGTTCTCGGTGATGGTATAACACAGAAGGGCTCTAATATAACAAAGGAGAGATTGAGATTCGATTTTTCTTTCGACAGGAAAATGACAGATGAAGAAAAGGTGAAAGTAGAGGATATAGTCAATAATAAAATAAGAGAGAATCTATATGTCAAAAATATAGTAATGCCTAGAGATGAAGCAGAGAAGACAGGGGCAAAGCACTTCTTCGGAGATAAATATGGTGATGAGATCTCTATTTATTATATTGGGGATACTCTAGAGAATGCATATTCCAAGGAATTCTGTGGAGGTCCACATGTAGGTAATACAGGAGAAATCGGTAAATTCAAAATTCAGAAAGAAGAAGCAGTGGCAGGAGGCATAAGGAGGATAAAAGCCGTTCTCCAATAGATATATTCTATGTTACAATATTATCATGTTCTCATCATCCTCGAAAAATAAAGAAGGAGATAATTCCCTTATAATAGAAATACAGAGTGATCTAGTCCGTGCTGCTATTGTCGCTTTCCATAATACAGACAAGCCACATATTATATATTCTTCTTCTCAACATATATATTATGAATCCAAGATAGAAGGAGCCAGACTCATGGATCTTATGATAAATGCTATAGCTGATATAGGTAATAAAATCATAGTAGATAAAATGAAGAATATAAAGTCCGTACACTATGTTTTCTCTTCACCATGGGTAATACCACAATCAAAGACAGTGAAGATGGATTATGATAATGAAATAGAAATAAAGGATTCAGTTATATTGAATATAATAAATGCTGAAAGGAAAAATCTCACAGAGAAATTCAGAAAAGATGAGATGAATAAAGAGTATGAATTCGATATCGCTTTCATAGAGGAAAATATATTCGATGTGAAGCTCAATGGCTACTCTGTCTCTGACTATAGAGGTAAGAGAGCTAAATCCCTAGAAGTATCATTTGCAACTACTATGAGCTCATATAAGATATTGAAGAAAATAGATTCAATAGTAAAAGAGATTCTAGGTATAAAGAAAGTCTATTATCATTCTGCACTTCTACTACGTTATACAGCACTTCGAGAATTGATAGATAATAGAGATGAATATATATCACTCCATATTCATGGAGAATTGACAGATATAGTAGCTGTGAAGAGGAATTTGAGCTCACATCTCGCATCTTTCCCTATAGGTAGGACGACAATATCTAGGGAATTATCACAAGCCATGAAGAGTACAATGAAGACTAGTGATTCCTCTATATCTATGTATGAAGATGCGAAATTAGAAAAATCAGAAGAACAGAAAGTATTGAAGAGTCTATTATCAATAGTAGAGAGTTGGAAATCTCAATTTATGAAAACATTAAATGATATGAATGATAATAAATTCATACCGCGCGCTGTATATCTATCTACTCACAATCATTTCAAACTTTTCAAGAATGCTCTAGAGTCAGAACATTTCGAAGTTATTGCTTTCGATGATACATTCCTAGATAATTCTGTTGTATTCGAAGGTTCTTTGGAAAAGAATTCACTTATCGGTATATACGCCTTTGCTTTGAATGGTGTGGTATAATTATAATAAGTATTATGAATGAAAAAAGAGTAGTACAAGACATTGTTCCAGGAAACAAGCGCACAATACGCAATCTTTCTATTGGTATGAGGAAGGTGAATATTGACAAGAGGAAGCCTGATATATTAGTAACAGGAGATATGTCAGAAACTCCAGATACTCTAGATACATCTGAAATAATAGAACAGGAGAGTGATATAAAGAAGAATGATATTGTTCCGAGTTTCGAAGAAATAGAATATTCTCAGAAATCTGATAAGAAAAAGAAAAGATTATGGGGTACTCTAATCACATTCGCTATTATATTCGTAGGAGTAGCTATTATAGCTGCTGCAACATCTCTTCTATATCTGAAAGCTGTAGTATCTATTATTCCGAAAACTACAGAAATAAATATTAATGGTACATTCACTGCTAATAAGGATGCGAAATTTCCTGATTTACCTTATGAAATAATAATTGATACTAATACTATGAGTCAGAGTATACCGGCATCAGATGGACCTACAGTAGAGACTAAGGCTGGTGGAACAGTCACTATATACAATACACAATCATCTAGCCAGACTCTCGTAGCTGGTACTAGATTATCCAATGTACCAGGAATAGTATATAGAACAGTATCTGCTATTGTTATACCTGCATCTAGGAGTGTCGGTGGTATTCCTACTCCAGGTAGTATTTCCATGAAAGTCATAGCTGATCAAGCTGGCAATGAGTATAATGTCGAATTGAATAATAATATTTTGAATATTGTCGCCTTTAAAGGTGGAGCAAAATATGACAAAGTCTATGCGAAGATGAAGACTGATATTTCTGGTGGATTCAAGGGTAATAAGAAGATAATCGGAGCTGATATAGAGAAAGCTACAACAGATAATATAAAGGAATTATTGAAAGTAGATCTTATGGAGAAAATAAAGTCTTCTGTTACTTATGATAAAGTCATGTTTACAGATGCTTATACTATTGAATATAGTCCTATAGATATAATAAGGAAAGACGCGAATTCTGCAGATTTATCCATAAAGGCGACTATATATGGTATTGTTTTCAAGAAAGATTCATTCGTGAAATTTATAGCAGAGAAAGATATTAATAAATTCCCCTCATCAGACTATAATATAAGTGGATTGGATGATGTGGATTTTACAATTATCAATCAGAAGGATTTCTCACCTAGAGATGGTGGACCTGTGAACTTCACTGTGAAGGGGCAGATTACTCTTACTGGTGAATTCAATCAAGAAGAATTGAAAGAAGAGCTAAAGGGTATGAAATTAAGCGAAAGTTCTAATATATTCTCACGATATGAAGCGATAGACAATGCCTATTCTCGCATAACACCGTTTTGGATGAGATCCTTCCCAAGTGTTACGAAAGATATAGCTATAGAGATAAAGCATTGACTTATATAATATGTTTTGATACTATTATTTGACGTGCTAATTTGATGCAACAAGATATTAATAAATCCAATAGTTCGAATCAAAAACCTACAATAAGTGTATCGTATGGAGTTGTCGTCGAGGCATTACCTAATACATTATTTCAGGTGAAGATAGATGGTAAGGATGATATTGTTATGGCTTATTTAGCAGGTAAAATGAGAATGCATCGCATCAAGGTTCTCATAGGTGATAGAGTTGAGATGACTCTGGACCCGTATGGTGGAAGGGCAAGAATAAGCAAAAGACTTTAGATATAATGAAAGTAAAAGCCTCTGTAAAACCGATTTGTTCCAAATGTAGCATAGTCCGAAGAAAGGGATATGTTTATGTTATTTGCAAATCAAACCCTCGTCATAAACAAAGACAAGGATAAAGAAAATAATGCGTATATTAGGTATTACAATTCCAGATACTAAGCGACTTCCGATTGCATTAACGGAGATTTATGGTATTGGAAGATCTAGAGCTTTACATATATTAAAGGAAGCGAAGATTGATACATCTTTGAAATCAACAGATCTTACAGTAGATCAGGAGAATGAAATAAGGAAAATCATTGAATCTTTTCGTATTGAGGGTGACTTACGTAGAGAAGTCGCATCCAATATAAAGAGATTGAAAGATATAAAGGCATATAGAGGAATACGTCATGCTAGGAAGCTCCCAAGCCGTGGACAGAGAACGAAGACTAATTCCCGAACTCTCCGTGGTAATGTCAGGAAGACTATGGGTTCTGGAAGAAAGAAGGAGGAAAAGAAATAATAAATAATATAATAATATGGGCAAAAAAAGGATTGTAACAACAGAAGGAGATAAGAAAGAAAACTCAAAAGCAGAGGGTAAGACTGCTGTTGTTCCAAAGCAAGTTTCTGCTACTAAACGCCTAGATTCAGGAATACTCCATGTACAGTCAACATACAATAATACTAAAGTCATACTGACAGATAAGGATGGTAATGCTATTATGTGGTCTTCTAGTGGTTCATTAGGTTTCAGAGGTGCTAAGAAAGGTACCCCTTTTGCTGCTGCGAAGGTTGGAGAGACATTGGCAGCTAAGGCCCAGACTTATGGTCTGAAGGATATAGATGTAGTAGTGAAGGGCGTAGGCTCTGGTCGCGAGAGTGCTATAAGAGGGTTTATTTCAAAGGGTGTGAATATTTCATCCATAAAGGACACCACACCAGTACCATATAATGGCCCAAAGCCGAAGAAACCAAGAAGAGTTTAATTTTATAATATTATGATTATCGGACCAAAGTACAAAATTGCAAGACGTCTAGGAGTTCCAATATTTGAGAAAACTCAAACACAGAAATATGCTATCCGTGCAGGGAAGAGAGCAGAAAGTCATGGCAATAAAAGAAAAGGAGTAAAGAGTGGATATGGACTAGGTATGCTAGAGAAACAGAAAGCAAGATGGAGCTATGGTATCACTTCGAAGCAATTCACAAAATATGTAAAGAATGCAATAGGAAAAAAAGGTAATTCTGCTGAACTATTAATAAGGACTCTAGAGGGACGTCTCGATAATATTGCTCTACGATCTAGCTATGCACCGACAAGACAGGCTGCAAGACAGATGGTATCTCACGGACATCTCACTGTGAATGGCACAATAGTAACTATCCCATCTTATGAAGTTTCAGTCGGAGATATTATACGTATAAGAGAAGGTAGCAAGAAGAAAGCATTATTCACGAATTTAGATGAGAGATTGAAGGCAGTGAAGCTACCTTCTTGGCTCAAGCTGGACTTCGATAAGAAGGAGATAATAGTAGATGGAGTTCCACATGCAGTAGAAAGTGAGCTTCTATTCAGTGTTTCTGCAGTACTAGAATTCTATAGTCGTTAATTTAATTAATTAATATTTTAATAATAAATATATGTCTACAAATACTATAATAATACCGTCAAAACCGAAGATCATAGAAGAGAATGCTTCTATCGGTACTTATGAAATTGATGGATTCTATCCAGGGTATGGTCATACTCTAGGGAATTCTCTGCGACGTATAATACTGTCATCTCTTCCAGGTTCTGCTGTAACTGGTGTGAAGATCAAGGGAGTTGATCATGAATTTTCATCTATAACTGGTGTGAAGGAAGATGTTATCACTCTAATATTAAATTTGAAGAAACTCCGTACTAGACTTTCTACAGATGAACCACAAATACTAAGAATAAAGGCCAAGGGTACAAAGGTTATTACAGCTCGTGATATAGAATGTCCAGGACAGGTAGAGATAATCAATCCAGATCTAGAGATTGCTAATCTTACAGATAAAAGCGCAGAATTAGATATCGATATAACAGTAGAGAAGGGTCTAGGATATGTACCGAAGGAAACATTACATAAAGACAGAGTAGATATAGGTACTATATCTATGGATGCTACTTTTACTCCTATAAAGAAAGTTAATTATGAAGTAGAGAATATGCGTGTCGGCGATAGGACTGATTTCAATAGACTACGTATTAATATTGAGACAGATGGAACTATAACTCCCAAGGAAGCTCTAGAACAATCTATTATAATAATGATCTCCCAATTGAAATCCATAATTGGTTTCAAAGAAGAAGATGAAGTGAAAGAATTGAGAAAAGAGGAAACAAAAGAAGATGAGAAAGAAGAAAGTGAACCAAAGACAGAACTAGATATGGAATTCCTTAAGACTCGTATAGATGCTATTGGTCTTTCTCCTAGATCAGTGAAGGCTCTGTCCAATGCTAATATACGTACTGTAGGAGGTCTTGCAAGAAAGAAGGAAGTAGATATATTGGATATTGATGGTTTAGGTAATAAGGGAATACAGGAAATAAAGAAAGTTCTTGCAGGATATGGTATAAATTTAAAATAATATAAAAACATGAGGCATCATTCTTCAAAAAGAAAATTCGGTAGGGAAATGGTACAAAGGGATGCCCTTATGCGCTCTCTTTCAAGGAATCTTATCAATGAAGGTAGGATCACTACTACTCTCGCTAAGGCCAAGTCTTTACGTCCATATATAGAGAAAGCGATTACGAAGGCCAAGACAGGCACTCTCGCTTCTAGAAGACTTCTTATTTCTAGGATTATGGGTGAGAAAGAAGTGAAGAACCTTTTCGAGAATATTGCTCCGAAGTATAAGACTAGGAATGGTGGTTATACTAGGATAGTGAAGCTTCCGAGAAGAGCACTTGACGGAGTAGCTATGGCAATGATTGAATTTGTATAAAATATTATGAATTACACAATAGATGCAAAAAATAAGAAAATGGGAAGAATAGCTAGTGAAGTAGCGATATTGCTAATGGGTAAGAATTCTACGAAATTCGTAAGAAATAGAGCTCCAGAGGTGAAGGTTGTTATTGTCAATTGCGGAAGAGCTGATATAAATATTAAAAAGAAAGATAATAAAGAATATGTTACTTTCACAGGATTCCGTGGTGGTATCAATACAGAGAAACTATCACATCTTATAGAAAGAAAGGGTATAACAGAGGCATTCCGTAGGGCGGTGTATCGTATGTTACCAAATAATAATCTACGAAGAGTGATGATGAAGAATCTTACTATTACAGAATAATCATATGAATACATTAAATAAAACAAATGAAAATAGGTATATAGAAGCAGTGGGTAGAAGGAAGACTTCTATTGCACGTGTACGTATCACTCCATCTACGAAGACTTCATACGAAATCAATAATAGGACGATGGATGACTATTTCCCTACGAATGAATTGAGAAAGACTGTAGAAGAATCACTCGCTACTTCGAAGCTTACAACAATTAAATTCCAAGTAACAGTCAGACTTTCTGGTGGAGGTATAAGCTCACAAGCAGATGCATTGAAGCTAGGTATAGCACGTGCACTAATAGAATATGATAGAGAATTACGAGGAAAGATGAAGAAAGCAGGACTATTGAAGCGTGATCCTAGAGCAAAAGAGAGGAGAAAATTCGGTTTGAAGAAAGCAAGGAAATCTCCACAGTGGTCAAAGAGATAAAAATATGGATAAAATAGAAGATGAAATAACAATTGAGCCAGAAGAAGAATCCGGTGCAGATACTATAAAGAATCTTCGAGAGAAACTGAAGAAAGCCCTTGCCGAGAAGCAAGAGTATCTAGATAATTGGCAGAGAGATAAAGCAGATTTTATCAATGCTAGAAAAAGAGATGAGGAGGCACAGAAGGATTTTCTCAGATTTTCCAATGAGAATATTATAACTGAGCTTATACCTGTTCTTGATAGTTTCAATATGGCAATGGGTAATAAGGAAGCTTGGGAAAAAGCTGATAAGAATTGGCGTATAGGAGTAGAATATATTGCTAATCAATTGAAGAAAGTATTAGCAGATTTCGGCCTGAAGGAAATTGATCCAATAGATAAACTCTTTGATTCTATGAGAGATGAAGCGGTAGAGCATGAAATAGTGAATGATGAAAAGAGAGATCATACAGTTATAGCTGTTATACAGAAAGGTTATGAACTCAATGGTAAGATAATCAAAGCATCAAAGGTGAAGGTGGGGGATTATAAGAAATAATTATTTGAATCTAGGTAAAAGAAGAGCCGATCCACTCTAGTTGTCAATCGGTAAGAAAGACTAGAGCCTAATGGATCGGCTTCTCACGATGGGGAATGAAATCTGAATGCGTGAGTGCATCTCAGATCTCTTTTTTACTTGGAGGCAAATTATCCTATAGTTCGCTGGGGAGACATAACTATAAGATTGCTCTTTCGGACGACTCCAAGTATGGGGAACAACAGACTCAACTATACCATAAGCCTAATTATCTTGCAAACTTGAAAAAAGTCTTAAATGATATATAATACATGCATAATGTTAGCTTTGGAAAATAAACAACTAAATAGTATTTTCGAAAGAATAGTAGAGGATAAGAACGGTGTTCTTGTCCGTGTAAGATTTACTATTATTGAAAAAAATGGCAGATTCCAGGGTCAGATAATCTCCGCTGAACCTCTGATCTCTCAGATTGAAAAAGAAAAAGTATTATGTCTTTCATGTGTAAAATCTCTTAAAGTTTCTATTGATTCTTCTATCGCTTTTACTCCTATACTTTCTCCATATTTCACTCTTGAATTTTTAATGAGTCAACCAACGAGGGCGCCAGCAAATAGATAATTATTTTGTTCTATTATTAACATTATAATTTAATCTATTTTTAACTATGTCTAAAATAATCGGAATCGACCTAGGTACCACTAACTCTGCAGTAGCAGTGATGGAAGCTGGTACACCTAAAATATTAGAAAACGCAGAAGGTGCTAGAACTACACCCTCTATAATTGCATTGTCGAAAACAGGAGAGAGAATGGTAGGACTTCTAGCCAAGAGGCAAGGAGTGACTAATCCAAAGAATACAATCTATCAAATAAAAAGATTTATTGGTCATACCTTCGATGATCCAGCAGTGCAGAAGGATAGAGCATCTGTACCTTTCGAAATACAGAAAACCGCATCAGGAGGAATAGAGGTAAAAATGGGGGACAAATGGTTACGCCCAGAAGAAATTTCTGCAATGATAATTGGTAAATTGAAAGCAGATGCAGAAGCACGTCTCGGTGAGACAATAACAGATGCGGTAATTACCGTACCAGCATACTTCAATGATGCTCAGAGACAAGCTACGAAAGATGCAGGGAAAATAGCAGGACTCGATGTTAAGAGAATAATCAATGAGCCAACAGCTGCTGCTCTAGCATATGGATTCGATAAGAAGAAGAATGAAAAGATAGCAGTATTCGACTTTGGAGGTGGAACATTCGATATATCTGTACTAGAAGTTGGAGATAATGTAGTAGAGGTAAAGTCTACAGATGGAGATGCACATCTCGGTGGTAAGGATATAGATCAGAAGATAATCAATTGGCTTGCAGATGAATTCAAAAAGCAAGAGGGAATAGATATTAGGAAAGATGCATTGGCATTGCAGAGACTGGATGAAGCTGCAGAGAAAGCGAAGATAGAGCTTTCCACTGCTGTGCAGACAGAAGTCAATATACCATTCATCACTTCTGGTACAGATGGACCGAAGCATCTACTAATCACTATGACTCGTGCGAAACTTGAGGAACTTACGAAAGAATTTATAGATCGTGCAATAATGATAGCGAAGAAAGCAATGGATGCATCTCCATTCAAAGTCGGAGAGATAAATGAAGTTCTCCTAGTCGGTGGTCAGACTCGTATGCCAGCGATGCAGAAGGCGGTGAAAGATTTCTTCGGTCGGGAACCTCATATGGGGGTTAATCCTGATGAAGTGGTTGCGGTAGGTGCTGCTATACAAGGAGGAATACTCGCAGGAGATGTGAAGGATGTATTACTCCTAGATGTTATTCCGCTATCTCTATCTATAGAGACTATGGGTGGTGTCGCTACTAAGTTAATTGAAAAGAACACTACAATACCTACTCAGAAAAGCCAGATTTTCTCTACAGCTGCGGATAATCAAACTTCGGTAGAAATACACATTACACAGGGAGAAAGGCCTCTAGCAGGCGATAATAAGTCCCTAGGACGCTTCATACTAGACGGTATAGCTCCTGCCCCACGTGGTATGCCACAGGTTGAGGTATCATTTGATATTGATGCCAACGGTATACTATCTGTAACAGCAAAGGATAAGGCAACAGGTAAAGCAAATAGTATAAAGATTACTGCTAGCTCTGGACTTTCCAAGGAAGAAGTAGAGAAAATGAAAAAGGATGCAGAGATGCATAGTACAGAAGATGCAAAAAAGAAGGAGATGATAGAAGGTAAAAATGTAGCAGAACAGCTTATCTATACTTCTGAAAAAAGTCTAAAAGACGCTGGAGATAAAGTTCCTGCAGATCTACGTAAATCAATAGAAGATAAAGTAACGGATCTTAAAACTGCAAAAGAAGGAAATGATATAGCTCTTATGAAGAAAGCTACGGAAGCGCTATCTAGTGAACTTTCTAAAATAGGTGAAATATTATCAAAAGCTCAAGCAGAAGCCGCAAAACAAGAGCAGGCAAATCCTACAAAAGATAATCCAATAAATACCGATAAAGCTCCTGAAGGCGATGTGAAGGATGCAGAGTTTAAAGAGAAGAAGTAGGAAAAAAGTAAAAATTAAATATAAAAAATCAGACCCGCATTGTTAGTGCGGGTTTGTTGATAAATAGTGAACAAGCTCAATCTAATCATTAATCAAGTCTCAGATAGATAGAAACTATCCATTTGACAAAATATAATATATCAATATATAATAGTTTTATTATGAATACACT
>CAZDRC010000004.1:16477-20202 GCA_964507965.1 uncultured Candidatus Saccharibacteria bacterium | reverse complement strand
GGATAAATAAACAGGTTTTCCACAGCTTTTTCACAGTATTGTCCACAATTCACAGTTTGTCCACAGTCTTTTCCACAATTATTGCAGGATTTTCCACAGTATTTACACAGTTTATTAGATTTCTTAGTAAAGACAATTATATGTACTTCTTCATACTTTTTCGCATATTCTATTTGCCTTTGCGCCACAGCACTACCCTTATCGAATATTTTCCTATCTGTAGAAATCATTAGAAGTTTCATATTTGATTTAATTATTATTTATACTTTTATGTATATTCAGAATTTCATCTGCAATATCCGTCCATGAATGAGTAAAAGTAAATTTACTTATTCTTTCTACTTGCTTATAATAATTATCTTCATTAGAAAGCCAAATAATTTTCTCCCTAATATCATCTATATTTTCCGGATCGACTATTATAGCAATATCTTTTATCCTATTCATAAGACCATTCTCTCTAGTGATTATGAATGGTTTATCGAAGCATATAGAATCTAGAATCATATTCGGACTAATATCGCCAAGTGATACTAAAATTACAGCATATCCTTCAGATATTCTTAACATGAAATCTTCATGATTATAATTTTTTTCATTCAATACTGCACCAGATCTCCTTATATCCATTGAATTGAATGATTCTTCGAGAATTTGCTTATTCTTCCACCTCAAAAGTCTAGTCCCAGCTATGAAATCTCTTTGAATTGGTTTTACAAATGGTTTCTTCTCTCCATATCTATTTTCAATTATCTCTATTGGAACATTTTCCAATTCATATGGCTTCATCCATATATCCCTCTGCCATTCCGTACTGAAAACCAATACACTCACATGATGTAATGCCCATTTTGTTAATTTAAATATTTTTTTTTCTTTTTTTGACCAATTCTTCCCATAATTTCTATCAGAAATCATATTATTCTCATAGAAATTCCTAAGCAATACTAGATCTCCAGTCCTTTCTACATAATTCTCCCATAGGAAATCCCCACCAGTACGCATTATTATTTCTTTACCGAATATTATTGATGCCACAGTAGCTGGAATACCGACACTAGAAGTATCTAGAGCGAATATAAAATCAGCCATTATAACAGCTGGTATTATCTTTATTAAATAAAATAAATGCCTGATTATGGATGGTAAATGATGTTCAATACCATAAGTCTTCATATAGACTCTATGACCCATAGCTTCCCATTCATTCTTCATCTTTTCTGCGTACTTGGCAGGACCACCTATAGCAGGTGGATAAATACCCGTAGTAATAAGTATTTTCATAGGAAATATTCTATCATAAATAGAACAGATAACCTATATTTGAGCCGTATTTAGTAATCCATACCACCCATCCCTGGATTCCCTATTGGAGCTTTCTCTTCCTTCGGTTCTTCTGCTATTGCCGCCTCTGTAGTGAGAAGTATTGCCGCTGCAGAACAGGCATTCTGTACACCGAGTCTTGTGACTTTCACTGGATCTACAATACCAGAAAGTATCATATCCGGTATCATCTCATCCTTCAGAGCATCATACCCAGTATTACCCTTTCCATTACGGACTTTCTCTATGATGATAGATCCATCATCCTTACCTGCATTTATTGCAATTTGTTTCAATGGAGATTCTAGGGCCTTCAACACTATTCTATAACCTAATTCGAATTCTTTCGTTATATCTTTCTTCGAAGCTAGGATTTTCTCTACTTCAATAATTGCTTTTATATACGCTACTCCTCCACCAGCTACTATTCCTTCTTCTATTGCCGCTTTCGTAGCATTCACTGCATCTTCTATTTTTAATTTCAAATATTTCATTTCTGTCTCTGTTGCTGCACCTACCTTTATCACTGCGATACCACCAGAGAGCTTTGCAATTCTCTCATCTAGCTTTTCTTTATCATATTTAGAATCACTATTCTCTCTCTGCTTCTTTATCTGTGCTATGCGATCATCTATATCAGTCTTCTTACCCTTTCCACCGACTATTATTGTATTATCTTTCGTAGAGATGACCTTCCTAGCCTTACCTAGCATAGCTATATCTGCATTTTCAAACTTTATTCCTAAATCTTCAGAGATTACTTGTGCTCCTACTGTTACAGCTATATCTTCTAGCATTTCTTTCTTCCTATCGCCGAATCCAGGAGCCTTCACAGCGAGAACACTGAATCCTCCGCGCAGTTTATTAACAAGAAATGTAGCTAGTGCCTCGCCATCTACATCTTCAGCTATTATTACCAATTCTTTCTTACCTTGATGTGCAAGCTTCTCTAATATTGGTAAAACTTCTTTTATAGATGAGATTTTCTTATCTGTTATGAGTATTGCTGGATCTTCATAGTCTGCCTCCATTCTATCTGCATTGGTTATCATATATGGAGAAATATATCCTTTATCGAATTCTATTCCCTCTACAACTTCAGATTCTAGACCGAGAGTCTGTGATTCTTCTACTGTTACTACTCCATCTTTACCCACTTTTCTTATTGTATCAGCGATAATAGTACCGAGCTCTATAGACTCTGCAGAGATAATAGCGACTTGTCTTATCTCTTCATCTGTCTTTATTGGCTTTGCGAGCTTCTTCAGAGCATCGACAATATCACGAGAAGCAGCGTCAATACCAAACTTTACCCCCATAGGATTTACCCCCATAGTAGTATGCTTCAATCCCTCCGCTATTATCGCCTGTGTAAGTATTACAGATGTAGTGGTTCCATCTCCCGCTGTATCATTGGTCTTCGTTGCTACTTCCTTTATTATCTCTGCACCCATATTTTCAAATTTATCTGAAAGAGTTATCTCTTTCGCAATAGAAACTCCGTCATTCGTAATAGTCGGGCTTCCGAAGCCCTTATCTAATACTACATTTCTTCCACGTGGACCGATAGTGATCTTCACAGCATCTGCTACTGCATCTACACCTCTCTTCAGTGATTTCTTCGCATCTTCATTGTATAGGATTTTCTTTGACATAATATTTCAGTATTTAGTTTAATATTGCTAATACTTCTGATTCTTTGACTATATATAGATCTTCTCCATCTATCTTTACTTTATCGCCCCATTGGAAAAGTATTTTATCACCAACCTTTATACTAATAGGAATAAGTTTGCCATCTTCTATTCTGCCTCGTCCAGTAGCTATTACTATTCCCATCTTTCCACCTTTATCCTCGCTTACTGTGACTGGGATAATAATACCTGATTCTGTCTTTCTTTCTCCACTTTCTGCCTCTTCTTTCACTATCACTCTATCTGCTAATGGTACTATTCTGTCCTTACTTTTATTAGTAATTCTCTTATGTATTTTCTTCTTTGATGATTTTTTCATAGGCCTTTATTATATACAAATAAGATAGCTATACAACTTGACAAAATAGTATTCTATTGTGCAGATTCAATCTTTATCCTTTCTTTATTCTTTTTTTATTTCAGCTTCATTTCGGTATGTTAGGTTGATTATATGGAAGATAATTTTGATATATGGAATTATAAGAAAAAAGAGATTGATAATAAATATATATCAGCTGATTTTATTGTTTATGAAAGAGAAATTTGGTGGTGCTCTCTAGGTAAGAACATAGGTAGCGAACAAAATGGAAAAAATGATGATTTCGAGAGGCCGATTATTATTTTTAGAGTATTTAGCAAGGATATTATATGGATAATACCTATTACTTCTAGAGAAACTAGAGAAGAAAGTAGAAAAGAATTAAAAAT
>CAZDRC010000004.1:0-16377 GCA_964507965.1 uncultured Candidatus Saccharibacteria bacterium | reverse complement strand
AAAAATAAGGAAATATTTTATAGATCTTGGCTGATATTTATATAATTTCAAAACCCGCCTTGTGGGCGGGCTTCACGGCTTCCCTCTATCCTAAGGAGGGTACCTCGGTTGCCGATCTTTGGCGACTTGGAGTATTACAATAATATCAAAAAAACTATCGATGTCAAACATTGACAAAATAGTTAATAATGAAAACGGGAAAGTATAGAACAGATTATATATAAACGCAAAAGCCCCCAAAGGGGCCTCATAGTGTCTGTCACCAGCAATCGCCGGACTAATTATCTTGATGCATTATTCCAATAACCACAGACATTACTAATCAATATCTTATCAAAGCATTCCCTCCTGTCAAACTTGCACTTTCTAATAGATATGCTATATTAGCTGGAATGAAAGCTATCCAATCCATACTCCCGTATGTACAGCTTATCCTAGCAGTCGTATTGGTCGGAGCAATATTATTACAGAGAACTGGCTCACAGATCGGTGGTGCCTTCGGTGGTGGTGACAATTTCAGCTCGGCATATCATACTCGTCGTGGCTTCGAAAGAACACTTTTCATTATTACAATCGTTATCGCTATAATATTCGCCATAGCAGCATTAATAAATCTACTTTAATATTACTGAGAAAAAACTAAAAGAATTTTAGCAATAATCTAATTTATTTTGCTTAATTTCTGCTTACACTATCGTGAAAGATCAAAACAACGAATACCATATAAAAGGAGGAGAGAGAATAATGAATATAATTAGAAATTTTTCTGCTACAGAGAAATTAGTTTTCGGCATACTCACTATTATAGCTACAGTAAGCGCATTATATCTAGCTTTATCTGTAAATAATTATTTCTTGGAACCAATACCAGCACATGGAGGAAAGATGGCAGAAGGAATAGTCGGTCTGCCTAGATATATTAATCCAGTATTAGCAATAACAGATATAGACAGAGATCTATCTACTCTCATATACTCTGGACTTATGAAATATGAGAATGGCAAATTAATCCCTGATCTAGCAGAAGGATATACAGTATCAGATGATGGCCTAGTCTATACCTTTACACTAAAGGATGAATTACGCTTCCATGATGGTGTACCACTCACAACAGATGATATAGAATTCACAATTCAGAAAATAGAAGACGTAATAATAAAGAGTCCAAGAAGAGCTGATTGGGCCAATATAGCAATGAAGAAAGTAAGTCCAAAGGAAATACAATTCGTATTGAAACAGCCATATGCGCCATTTCTTTCTAATACAACAATAGGAATATTACCGAAGCATATATGGAGTAAGGTAGAAGCAGAACAGTTCATCTATAGTCAATACAATACAGAACCGATAGGATCTGGTCCATATGCATTAGGAATAATAAATAGAGATAAGGGTGGAATACCAGAATACTATACTCTATATTCATTCAATAGATACAGTGGAGGAGAACCATATATAGAAAAATTGGATATATATTTCTATTCCAATGAGAAATTAGCAAGTGATGCTTATAAAGCGAATATTATACAAGCAATAGCTAGGATTTCCCCATTGGAAGCAGATAATATCGCAAGCACAACGAATAATATACATATAGTACATTCTCCATTACCTAGAATATTCGGAATATTTTTCAATCAAAATCAAGCATCAATATTTACAAATGATGCAATAAGAGAAGCTCTCAATATAGCGACTCCAAAAGATAAGATAATAAAAGAAGTCCTTCATGGTTATGGAATAAGAAGTGATAGTCCATTACCAATAGAAGAATCTATAGATATAATAGAAGTGAATCAAGAGGAGAATATAGAAAAAGCGAAGAAAATCCTAGCAGATAATAAAGTATCGACTAGTAGTCTGGAATTCTCTATAGCAACAGTAGATTCTCCAGATCTGAAACAAATAGCAGAAATAGTGAAGGAAGAATGGAGTAAAATAGGAGCGAATGTCACAATTAAAGTTTTCGAATATGGCGATCTATCACAGAATATTATTGGAACAAGACGTTATGATGCTCTTCTTTTCGGAGAATCAATAGGTAAAGATATAGATCTATATGCATTCTGGCATTCATCACAGAGGAATGCTCCTGGACTTAATATTGCTATGTATGTCAATAGTAAGGCAGATAAGCTATTGGAAGATGCAAGAGCGACTTCTGATGAGAAAGTAAAAGAAGAAAAGTATGCAGAATTTGAGAAAATAATAAAAGATGAGAATCCAGCTATTTTCCTCTATTCACCAGAATTCGTATATATTATTTCAAATAAAATAAAGGGATTAGAATTAACAAATATAAAAAATCCTTCAGACAGATTCTATAATATCAATAAATGGTATACAGAAACAGATAGTGTCTGGAGATTTTTCGTAAAATAGACATTAATAATTAAAAATAAATGATAAAGACAATACAAAGGAAATTCTCTCCTTCCCAAGAGAAGACATTGAAATCAGGTGGTAATAATAGAAGATTCCATAATAGGCAATCTTCTGCGAAACCTATAACACAAATGCATAAGAAAGTAGAAGATAGTATTCCCCCATTCGAGAATGATACGATAAGAATTATTCCACTCGGTGGAGTAGAGGAAATCGGGAAAAATATGACAGCTATAGAATATGGCGACGATATTCTTATTATAGATATCGGCTTCCAGTTCAAAGACGAGAACACTCCAGGTATAGACTATATATTACCTAATACGAAGTATCTAGAAGATAGAAAAGATAAAATAAGAGCTGTAATAATCACTCATGGACATCTAGACCATATAGGTGGTATTCCTTATGTTATACCACGTATCGGTAATCCACCGATCTATACCAGAATGCTCACATCTGTGATGATAAAGAAGCGTCAAGAAGAATTCCCTCATACTCCTGCTCTAGATATAAAGGTAGTGGAGAAGAATGAAAATATCACAATCGGGAAATTAAAGATAAGCTTCTTCGCTGTTACCCACACTATTCCAGATGCTATGGGAGTTATTATCGATACGCCATATGGAGCTCTAGTGCATACAGGAGATCTCAAACTTGATCATGTAGATGGAATACCTACAGAAGAAGAAATTGCAGAATATGACAGAGTTTTCAAAAATAGAAAGGTATTATTACTCATGGCTGACTCTACCAATGTAGAGAATCCCGGTTTCTCTATTCCAGAGAAAACAGTTCATAAGAATATTGAAGAAATAATAAAAAATACAAAAGGCCGTCTCATAATAGCTACATTCGCTTCCCTATTGGAAAGAATGCTTAAAATAATAGATTTCGCAGAAAAGTATGGTAAGAAAGTAGTAGTAGAAGGCCGTAGTATGAAAACTAATATAGAAATCTGTAGAAATCTAGGAATATTAAAGCCCAAGAAAGATACATTGATCACAGTAGAATCCATGCTTCAATATCCACCAGAAAGAATAATCATTCTTGCAACTGGAGCTCAAGGGGATGAATTCGCTGCTATGATGCGTATGTCCAATAAGACTCATAAACAAGTAAAGATCAATAAGCGTGATACTGTATTACTTTCATCATCTATTGTCCCAGGTAATGAGCGTGCAGTGCAGAAATTGAAAGACAATCTAAGCAGACAAGGTGCGCATATTATCCATTATCGTATTGCTGATGTGCACTCTTCTGGTCATGCTAATCGTGATGAGACAGCATGGATACATAAGAAAATTAATCCGAAATTCTTCATACCGATGCACGGATATCACTATATGCTACGAGTACATGCAGATATAGCAAAGGATACGAATAAATTAACAGATGAAGAGATAATTATTCCTGATAATGGTTCTATAATTGAAATAAAGGATAATGGTGGAAAGATAGTGAAATTAAAAGAGAAAGCTCCATCAGGAATAGTGATGGTAGATGGATTCTCCGTAGGAGATATACAGGATGTTGTCATAAGAGATAGACAGATGTTAGCTCAAGATGGTATATTCATTGTCTTTGCTATTATCAATGCGCAGACAGGAAGACTAAAGAAGAGCCCAGATATTATCTCTCGTGGTTTCGTATATCTACGTGAATCTCAAGATCTATTACATCATGCTCGTATGATAATAAAAAGTACAGTAGAAGAATGTACGAAAGGTATGAATCCTATAAATGTAGAATATGTGAAATCTAATATTACAGACAATGTCAGCAAATTCCTTTTGCAGAAAACAGCGAAGAGACCTATTGTGATACCAGTACTATTGACGATATAATATCTACATGCGTCATAGAATACCCTCATTAAGAAATAGTACAATCTATACTATTGCTGTTGTAGGATTTATTTCTACGATACATTATGTATTACCTGTATATTATAGTTCTAGTTTTCTTTCTACTTTTACTTCAGAGAAAATGGTGGGTATCATATATATGCTCGGCTCAGTGATGACTATTCTCGGCTTTCTTATTATCCCTACTATACTGAGGAAATTGGGTAATTATGTCACAGCTCTATGGCTTATCATCATACAGATGATATTGTTCTATGGTCTTATATCTACATTAGATGTGAGATTCGTAGCAATATTCTTCATATTACAAATAGCAGTTATATCACTTATTATATTCTGTCTAGACGTATTCCTAGAAGTCTCTTCTGACAAGGCTCATATAGGTGGTATAAGAGGCATGTATCTCACGACGATAAACAGTGCATGGATTATTGCACCTCTTATTGGAAGTATGATATTAGGCACTACCAATAATTATCATAATGTCTACATTGCTTCCCTTTTTATGCTTTTTCCTTTATTCTATCTTGTCTATAGGAATTTCAAGAATTTCAAAGATCCGCATTATGGTCATTTATCATTTCTAGAAAATATAAAATTAATAAGGAAGAAAAAAGATTATGCTAGGCTTTTTTTTATTAATATTATTTTGAATACTTTCTACTCTTGGATGGTGGTATATAGTCCGATATATCTCAATAAAGTAATAGGTCTTAGCTGGTCTAGTATCGGTATTATCATCACTGTCATGCTCATACCTTTTCCTATTATTGAATGGCCACTCGGGAAACTTGCAGATAGGAAATATGGTGAGAAAGAAATAATGATAATGAGTTTCGCCCTACTCGGTCTATCTACTATTGCCCTCGCTATTATCACTTCTCATAGTGTCTTCATATGGGCTATTGCACTATTCATTACTCGTATTGGTGCTGCAGGAGCGGAAATAATGGTAGAAACATATTTCTTCAAGACTGTGAGGGCAGAGGAACCAGGCCTTCTCGGTTTCTTCCGTATTACTCGTTCTTTATCATATTTTATTGCACCTCTTATTACTGGTTTTGGTCTTATTTTCTTCCGAGATCAAAGTGTACTTTTTATTTTCCTAGGTATTCTCTGTCTTCTTGCTATTATTCCAGCTTGGAAGATCAGGGATACGAATTAATATAAAAAAATCCCCATAAGGCTATAGGCAGAAAGACATAGATTATACAGACAAAGTAATATTGTTTAGAGGAGAGAGATTTTCATCTTACTCACAATGTTTCCTGGTCCGATTACGTCTACTACCTACTGTTACTGAACAGTCAGACTATACACTCTTCTGTTACGAAGGTTAGAGTGATCCTTCGGATGTCTTTCCATCAGTCAGGATTCTTCAAAAAACCAAACCAGCCGCCGCCCACGTCATTGGACCACACAGGATCCTAAGACGCCGCCCTTTATTAGAGAATCGATCACCGACCTTATCATCAGCAATCTCATAGATAACTAGACCGATCACCGATAAACAAAACATGAATATTAACCAATTCATAGTACCTTTCCGCCATATCTCTATGGCTTTTGGCATCTTGCAACACCTGAACCTGTTTTGAAAGTCGGTTGATTCAACGACTTGGCGGAGAAAAAAGTTATATCCTCCTCCACCTAACGACCGAGCACGACTAGCGTGTCGGTCCTCCCCGTGGGTACGGGGGTTTAGTATACTCTATAGACCTACGACTTATGTCATAAGCCTAATAAAGCAATTGTTTTTATCATTTACATATGATACAATCCATCCTAATGAAAAACATTATTCAATTCAACATTCTTAATGAAGATGGTTTTTACACTGCAAGTGGTGTAAATGCCCCCATTGTCACTCAAGGAAAAACCTTTGAGGAATTAAAATCGCGTATAATTGAAGCTGTTGAACTATACTTCAGTGGAGAAAACATGAATGAGCTTGGATTCGGAGCTCACCCTTCTATCCTCACTAACTTTGAACTGACTGCATATGGGGTTAATGCTTAAAAATCTTAAGGCGAAGGAAGTAATTAAGATTTTCTATTCCTTTGGATTTGAATCCATAGAACAAAGAGGAAGCCACGTCAAACTCCAACGAATAAGCATTTCAGGAAAACAAACTCTACTTATTCCCAACCATGATCCAATTTCCAAAGGTACACTTAAAGAAATTTTCAAACAAGCCATAGTCTATATCGGGAAAGATGAACTCTTTCCTCACTTCTTTAATTAAATTTCCATATAACTCTATCAATTCACAACCATGTTGTGCGACTGAATAAAGTGGAGAAGCAGTAATTGAAACCGCTTCCCCATGTCAATTGTGATATAACGGCATCACCCCCGCACTTTCTACCAGTGAAGTCCATCATTTACGGCATCAGCCTGAAACGGTGGTAACAATAGAAGCTTTTGAATTGAAGGTTAGCTCCGTCCTTCAGATGTCTTTCCATCAGTCAGGGTTTCTTTTCAGCCGGTGTGAACCGACCATCTTTAGAAACCCAGCCCACTGCCTTGTCAGAGTCGTGTTCCCCGCAGATGGAGTCATACTGACTGACACCACCTACCTGTCCACAATATGGACAGTCAGGTTTCACAACAACCTCTTCGGCTGTGGGCTTCTTTGAAGAATCAGACATTGTCTATTTCTCCTCCCACTTTTTTCACTGAAGTGGTAAGCTAGTCGACCTTGTAGTCCATAGCTTCCCCAAACAGCTCACATTTTATGATAGGCAGTGAGCGCCTTGTGTTTTTTAAGAGTTCACCTCTCCATTTCCAATACGGTTAATAGACCTATGTCCAATAACCGCGAGCAATCAGAATGGAACCCTCCATCTGATTGCGTTCCGCTGTCCGAATCGCACGGCGCATCGCCCGATGCGAGAATTGCTTCTCACGTCGAGCTTGGCGCATCGCGCTTTTCGAACGGCCTCGACCCTTCCACGTCAAGTGCTTAAACGTGGAGAGGTCGCCAGGCCTCATGATCTTGTCCATAGAAAACCAGAAAGAATATTCTTCCTTCCAGATTTCTATGGGCAAGACATTTACCAATGAGCCAACAAATCTATAACAATTTGCAAGCTCAAAAAGTAGGTGAACGCTGTATCGTTCACCTGATTTAACAAACAATTCATAGAATATACAGTTCTATGTCGCGCTTCCCTAGCGCGAGTGAAAACTTACTTGAGATGGCGAGAGACCACCTCAATAACCTGCTCGACTGTGAGGATCGAGCTGATCCCTTGGGGACTTCCGAAGATGTCCCCACGACCTCCCCATCCGACTTCCAGAGCTTGGAGCTCCTTCAGCGTCGTCGGTAAGTCGCACTTCACGTGCGAATCATACCGGCACACCGTGTACTTCCGATAGGTGCCTTTGGAGGCATCTTTCGGGTCCACCGGCATTTCGGGGTTCATTGCCACGACTACCAAAGCACTTTCGTACCCCAAAGTGGTGGCAAAGCGGTGAGTCGAAACGACCACCGCGATCCGCCCATTGGCGTGGAGCGTGAGCTCCGACGCCTTTCGGGCGGCCTCCAACTCGGCGTCATGCGCCGAGCAAAGCTCGGTGATCTCCACCAACTTGTCGGCACCCGCGAGGAGATCGGCGACCCACTGCACCCGATCGGCGAGTGCGACTTTGAAGTCGCAGGCCTTTCGAGCAATGGCGCTCACACGCGCCTCCGGCTTTCCAGCCGAAGGCCCGAATCGGTCAAAACGACCGACGGCATGGACGAGTTCCTCGTCCACCACCAGACCGTTCGATCTGTTGAACATCACCGCCATCGCAGTGACCGAGTCGGCATCCGGCCGAACCGTCGCCAACGTCAATGTCGCAGCTTCGATTTTGTCGAAGCTGATCTGCAGGTCGAGAGCCTGTTCACAGGCACTCGGGGTCTCCGCCGTGTCACTCGGGCCGTGGTGGTCGAGATTGACTAACCCCTGCGCGAGCGCAGGAATCGTCACTTCGATACCAATAACCATTCCAGACTTAAGAATGGCCTGATTTGCCTCTGCGCCTTGCGGGCGAGGATCAAACTGTGCAAACATTAATTTCATTTTCTTTTCCTCCATCTGGTGATTACTTTAGGCCACCTGTATAAACCTTTTTCATTCTACAGACCCACGAATTGAAAACTCATGAGTCTGATAAAAGGGAGAATACCAACACTAACATTTAATACAAGTAATTCTCCCAAATACTTGTATTGCTCACTATTCTGTTGCCATCTCGTGAGCCGAGACCGCCTGCACCATCTAATTACAGATGTACAAGCAGGAAACCGTGAGCACTACTTGCTCTTCCGGATCTCAAGCCATTCGGCGTGAGACACCACGGTTCCGTCTGAGAGAATATGATACATATCACAATTCTCCACCACCCATTTTCGTAGGGTGTATCCGATTGACTAGATCAGATCGTATTCACGACATTGTTTATTTCTCGGGCAATGCTCCCCGTACGATTCTATTCCACATTTATCTCAAACCCCCAAACCAACAATTGAGATGGTGGAAAGATTAGAAGCCCTCGTCAGGCTTTTGCAATTCTAGAAGCAAGTCCAGCGCGTGAATTCGCGCTGGATCCCTGCTTTTGCCCGTTTCCAACACTCTCGCCCTCTTTTCCAGGCGAGCAGGTGGATTGTGATTCGTGCCACACTACTGTGGCACACCAACCAAATCTCTAGTGTCTTCATAAAATCTAATGGGTTCAGATGCAACCCCTCTTACCGTGCCGACCTTCGAGTATTTTATGCTATCAGTCAGCAAGGCGAAGAGGAATAACAACCAGAACTATTTGTTCTACGTTTTCCATATTCGCTATTTAATTTTCAATGTACTATCTCTTTGAAAAAAAAAGCAACTTATTAATCCCTGATATCTCAGAGGTGAATAAGTTGCCTTTCTTACACTATGAATATATAGATTGCTCTATGTATTCCTTGGCGACTCTCTCCTCTAAAGATTGTCTATTCGATTTTGATGTGCCTTACCTTCTCTAACTCTTACCTTATAACTATAGCATACCTGACACTATTTGTCAAGTATAAAAGCACTTTGTGATATCGTCTTGCAGATATACCCTTATTTAGAGCCATTATTAGGCGTATGTATAAGACTTTCTTTCTTTACGAATATAGATCCGAAGTATCTAATGAGTAGAATACCTCCACTTGATAGGAATATACCCACAGACCATCCAGCAATAACATCAGAAGCCCAATGCACATTCAATATTACCCTACTAATACCAATGAGAATAGGAGCGATAACACATATGACTATTAACAATTCCCTTTTCATCCATGATTCTATCCTAGGAGCAAATACATATGCCAATGATAGGAAGAATGCAGCAGATAGTGCAGCATGACCACTAGGGAAACTAGGATCAGATAATATCTGTAGAGCATTATCCGGTCTAGATCGAAGAATAATATCTTTCATAAATATTACAACAAAACTTGTAGATAAAATAGAAAAAAGCATAATAATTCCCCTTCTCCATTTATCCTTATATAAGAAAAATAGACCAATAATTATTCCTAGAAATACCATAACTCTTGTATCACCTAGCATACTTATCCATGAAGCAATATTCACACATAAAGGATTAATATATTCACCCATAATAATATTGAGCCAAATATCGAAGTTCTTCATGAATGAATTCACAGATAGACTATCCTGAATAGCTCTAGCAAGAGCCCAAAGAGAAATGATATTGAGAAATAGAATGAATATTTCATATTTCTTGAAAATATGGAAATGCAAATTGACGAAACGATACCCCCAGATAATAAAAATTGAGAGAATAAGAGCAATAAAAATAAATTGACCCATATATTCTGCACCTAGAGAGTAGCTCGCTCCGAATATATACCCTATCATCACAGAAGCAGTGACCCATAGGGCTACACCGAGAATATTATATGGCCAGAATTTTTTTATATGTATTCCACTCGCCCCTACGATGAATGGTACAAGAGGTCGTGTAATAGGACTGAATTTCCCTAGGATAATAGATTTACCAGTATGATTATCTATTATCTTCCTAGCTTTCTCTATATGATATTCTTTTAGAAAAACATATTTACTCCATTTTTGTAGGAATGCATATCCCATTCTTTTACCAATAAGAAATCCGATTGCATCACCTAATGCTGATGTGATAATAGAGATAATAATAACTATAGCTAGATTCAATATACCCAGTCTCGCTAGGAAGCCGGCAGAGATAATAGCAATATGACCAGGAAAGAAAGATCCAATAATAGGCAAACCCTCTAGAAAAACTATAATACTCAATATCCAATAACCACCACTAGCGAGAAGATCTGGAAAGCCTGCGATAATATTGGAGAAATATCCTGCTATATACATATTGAAATATAGTATATCATATTGAATTTATTGTCATATTACTATACAATTCGGCCATGAAGATTCTAATAATTGAAGATGATATAGATGTATCAGAATTTATAAAGGTAAGCTTCGAAACAGAGGGATTCGTAGCAGATAGAGCCTATGATGGAGAAGAGGGTTCATATATGGCAAGAGTGAATAAATACGATACTATTATTCTTGATCATTCCCTACCGATAAAGAACGGTCTAGAAGTATGCGATGAAATACGTGGTTCTGGATCTACAGTACCGATAATCTTCCTATCAGTTATTGGCGATGTAAGAAGAAAGATAACAGCTCTAGAGAAAGGTGCAGATGACTATATGACGAAGCCATTCTCCTTCGAGGAGCTCCGTGCTAGAGTCAGAGCTCTCATAAGAAGACCTAGAAATATGACAGACTCTATTATCACTGTAGGAGAAATAACAATAGATACAGAGAAACAAACAGCAGAAAGGAATGGCAAACCAATATATCTAACAAGAAAAGAATATAATCTATTGGAATATCTTATACGCAATAATGGCATGATAGTTTCTAGAGGAATGATAATGGAACATGTATGGGATGCAGATAGTGATCCATTATCCAATACAATAGAAGCTCATATATTGAATCTGAGAAAGAAAGTAAATGCAGACAGTAAGAAAGATATTATAAGGAATATTCCTGGTAGAGGTTATATAATCGATTCATAATTATATGAAGTATTTATTTACTTATATTCCCATACTCATATTTACTATAGTAATAATAATATTATTGAATAGGGAGAGGAAGAAAACATTAGAGAAAATAATTGATTCAGAGAAAATATTAAAAGCAGAGAATAAAAGGTTAGAGATGCAAATAGGAGAAAAGGCAAAGGTTCTCAGGGAAAATAGATTCGAGAGAATGAATGAACTATCTAGAGCTGCAGAATTCGGTAGATTATGCCAAGGAATATTCCATGATCTGATGACTCCACTCACTTCTATAATATTACATACAGAAAGATTGGAGAGAATACCAAAAGAAGAAATAGAAATAATTAATAAAACTCTCAAGAATACAGCTAATGCATCACAGAGAATGTCTCAATATATAGAGAATATAAGATCACTTATTAGGAATGATCAAATAAAGAAAGAATTATCAATAGTAGAAAAATTAGAAAATATATTAGATCTATTGGGATATAAAATAAGAAATGCGAATATTTCTATATATAAAAATATAGTAGGTAAATGCATAATATACTGTGACCCGATGAAATGGGAACAGATTTTTATTAATCTAATATCCAATTCTATAGATTCATATGACAATATAAATGATAAAAGAAAAAAAGAGATATTTATTGATATTCATAATAGAAATAATAAAATAATTATAGAGATTAGGGATAATGGATGCGGTATAAAAAAAGAAAATCTAGATAGAATATTCGATCCCTTCTTCTCTACGAAGGACAAAGAAAAAGGTATAGGAATAGGACTAACAACAGTAAAAAAAATAATAGAGAATGATCTATCAGGCCAGATATCTATAGAAAGCGAGGAGTATAGATGCACTCGCCTGAGTATAGAATTACCTCAGACAATATATAGATCTTGATTCATATCACCTTTCCCTATGAATTCTGCTTCGCCTTTTATTATTTTCTCGAATGGTCGGCAATAGAAGCATCCTTCCTCGCCTTTTGGGCACAGGAAACTCTTCTCTTCTCTGGCCTTCTTCACTTTTCTTGCTATCTTTATAACCTTTTCGAATGCTTCTTCTCGACTAGGTAAAGAAACCTCTATAGGTTTATCATCTCTATCTATATACCAGTAACTAGCACCATTTACTTTTCTTTTCTGTAGATTATCTAATAGAAGTCTGTAGATGGGTAATTGTAGAGATTCTTCTTTCTCTTCATTTTTCCCCGTTTTGAAATCTAGAATATGCACACTATCATCCTCTGGCCTATATATGAGCCAATCTATTTTCCCACAAAGAATAATATTCTCCTCAGGAGATAATAGGAAATTCGGTGGCATACCATTATTCCCTTCCTTCAGTTTTACTGTCTTATATAATAATGGTTCTGGATTCTTCTCTACTCTTTCTATCATTACTATAGCACGATCTTTCATTTCTTTTTCATCATCAAGATTCTTGAATCCACCTTTCTTACCACTTACTTTCTCCCATTCTTCTTCTAGTCTTTCTTTCAAAGGTTTTTTGAATCTATCTTCTGTCTTCATTCTACCACGAGCAAGTCCTTCTAGGACTTCATGCACAGCAATACCTAGAGATAATATCGGATTCACTATATTTATCTTCCTTCTTGTTTGTGGATCCTTATAAACATTATGCAGATAATACAGCCGAGGGCATCTCAGATAATCCCCCATGGATGAATGTGATACCCATACTGCATTATATTTATCCTGCATTTATTTATTCTGCTATAACTTTATTCATCACTATATTCTCTATTGGTCTATCTTCTGCTCCTACTTCTGTATTAGCTATAGCATCTACTACATCCATACCCTCTACAACATAGCCGAAAATAGTGTAATTATTAGGTAATGGATAATCTGAATGCATAATGAAGAATTGACTACCATTCGTATTAGGGCCAGAATTGGCCATAGCTACCACACCTCTCTTATATCCTGTCTTATATGATACTGAATTGGGATTCAATTCATCTTCGAAAGTATATCCGGGACCGCCTCTGCCTGTACCTGTAGGATCTCCACCCTGTATCATGAATCCTTTTATAATTCTATGAAAAATTACGCTATTATAGAAACCTTTATTAGCTAGATCAATGAAGTTCTGTGAAGCCTTCGGTGCATCATTATTATATGTTTCTATAACTATTCTACCCTTATTTGTTTCTATTGTTACTTTATTCATATTTTTATTTTCAACTTTATTTATAATACTATCTGCTACATTTGCTGTATTAATTACTTCGGTATTACTAATAGCTGGACTATCAGCAGTCTTGGTAGTAGTAGCTACACTATCTGTTGTACTCGCTACTGAATCTGTGATGATAGGTTCTGTAGATATGCTATCACCAGACCAGAAATAATAACCAATAAATATAACTATAATAATTGCGATTGCGAAACCTATATAAATAGGTAATTCTGATTTTTTTTCATTCATAATTAAAGATTATATACTACCTTGACTGTATCTACCACTTTACTTACTGCCTCTTCTAATGGCATATTGAGTACCACTCCAGCAGCACCTTTATGGCCACCACCACCTAGAGCACTGGCAAGCTTCGATACGTCATATTTCTCTATATCACGAGTCCTACAGCTTATCTTAACAATATTTGATTCTATTTCTATCATAGATATCCCTATATTCCAACCAATAACTGACTTCAATATATTAGATATACTAATACCTCTTATATATTCTTCTGGTATTTTATTCTTTATTAGATCTTCATTGGAAACAATGGCTATGGCAATATTATCATTGAGAAAAGTTTTGACTGAGCTCAAAGCAATAGCCTGAAAATAGATTGCTTCTTTTGTAAGACTATTCTCCATTATGAAAATAGTCTTCTCATAATCAGGAGCGATCTTTGCCAATTCACTCGCTATCTCTAAAGTATGATAATCAGAAGGTGGATACTTGAATGCACCTGTATCTGTATATAGACCGATGAAAAGATTCGTAGCTATTTCTTTTGTAATTTCTATTTCCCAATCTTTAAATAAATTGAATAATATCTGACATGTTGCTGGTGAAGTAGTATCAATGAGATTTATATCAGCATATTTTTCATTTGTTATATGATGATCTATAACAATAGTCTTTATTAATAGAGGAAATACTGGAGTCTTTATTTTAGAAATCATTTGTGAAGAACCAGAATCTAGTATAATAAATAAATCAAAATCATCTTGCTCTATTTCATAGAAATTCTTATTCACAATATCTCTTGCCCCTGGGAAATGTATGAAGGCTTCGGGAATATTGGAGTCCCCCTTTATAACTGTCACCTTCTTATTCATACTCTCTAGGACAAACTTCATAGCAAGTACAGATCCTACACTGTCTGGATCAGGCATGGGATGGCAGTGCAGAAGTATTTTATTGGCTTTCTTTATTTCTTCTAGTATTTGTTTTGATTCTTTATACATATATATTATAGATAAACTGGAGCCAAGATCGGGGATTGAACCCGAGACCTCGCCATTACCAATGGCGTGCTCTACCAACTGAGCTATCTTGGCAACTCTATAGTAACAGTAGTCCCTACATTGAGCTCAGATGATACGAATATTGTTCCACCATGAAGCTCTATAATTTTCTTTGAAATGTACAATCCTATACCGCTTTCATCTGGTTCTATAGCTACTGCATTCTTGCATCTATGTAATCTATAGAAAACATATGGTATATCTCCTGAAGCTATACCGATACCTGTGTCTCTAACTGTAATTCTCACGAATAGAGGTATTTCCTCTATCGTCACTGTAATATGACCCTTAGGAGAATACTTTATCGCATTATCTACAATATTAGCAAGTGCAGGTTTTATCTTATCTCTATCAGCATTTATGATAATAGAATCTGGAGAAATGAAAGATAATTTCACACTTTTCTTAACAATAAGGAAATTGAGTTCAGCTAATATTGACTGTACTATTCCTACAATATCTACTCTTTCTGAAACTAATTTCGCTGTACCACCAGAGTCTTCTGCTGTCTTCAACATTTGATTAACGACATTTATAGAATCCTTCACTCTATCTAGACTAGCGTCTATGAGAGTTATAATCTCATCCGGAAGAGAAGGTGTGGTCTTTATCATCTCCAATGTCCACTTCACACCTGATAGTGGAGTACGTAGCTGATGCTGAGCAACACTGAGGAAATCACTTTTCAATCTATCGATCTGTACAACTTCAGTTAATCTTTTCGATGTTTCTTCTCTTTCATTTCTCTGATGCATTATCTCTGTTACTAAACTATATACAAGATATGAAATAATTCCTATAAGAAAGGTCTGTATGATGTGCTTCGTAATAAGAGCTGATGTAATATCAACTCTCGGAACGATAATTATCATGAATATGAATGCGACTGTTATAACCATACCCATTATCCGAGTAGCTCGTCTATCTAGGAAAACAGAGGTAGAAATCATAGGGAAAAATAGAGTGAATATCAATGAACTATTAATTCCACCGGTAATAGCTATCAAATATAAGAAAAATATAACATATGCATATACAGCTAGTGTAAACAATATATTTTTCTTGAAATATTCATTTAGAGCAAATAGAGAGAAGTGTATAAACCCTATTGAGAATAGGGCTACCATTGCTTCATAAGTATAATCTCCAAGCCAAAAGAAATTGTTTTGGAAGAAATATATAAACACTGCTACGATTACAGGTATCACTGCCCCAGACAATCCTAAACCATAATAATAAGTCTTCAATGTAAAAACTGATGACTCTTCATTGTTTTTTGTAAGATTATTTGGATTATCTTGATTTGAAAGTACCATTTATTTTATTTAAACATTCCTAATGCGCGGCCAAGCGGGCTCGAACCGCCAACCTCTCGCGTGACAGGCGAGTGCTCTAACCAGTTGAGCTATGGCCGCATGGAGCTATTATACACGATATTATAGATTTTTGAAGGGTGTCGGCGGAAGGGATTGAACCTTCGACCTTGGGCTTATG
>CAZDRC010000003.1:16085-22829 GCA_964507965.1 uncultured Candidatus Saccharibacteria bacterium | reverse complement strand
AAGGTCGCAAGAGATTTATAAGAAAGTCAAAATCAATAGCGCTTACACGTAGTTTTAATACTATTAAGAATCGTCCTAGATTCTTCCCAAGTCCTTTCAAAAGAGGGGTATGTATAAAGGTTACTACCAAGACTCCAAAGAAACCAAACTCCGCTATAAGAAAGATCGCTCGTGTACGTCTTACGAATGGTATGGAAGTTACTGCTTATGTACCGGGTGAAGGTCATAATCTACAAGAACATTCTGTAGTTCTTCTGCGTGGTGGTCGTGTAAAGGACGTAGGACTACGATATTCTGTTGTTCGTGGAGTTCTAGATGCTGCAGGTGTAGAGAAGAGGCGTAAGGGTCGAAGTCAATATGGTAATAAGAAGCCAAAAGCTGCAAAAGTATAATAAAATAATATGAGAAGAAAAATAAAGAATAAATATCCAGTAAAGCCAGAACCTAATTATGAATCCTTGAAGGTTGCAAAGCTTATAAATTATGTTATGGAAAGTGGAAAGAAAAATACCTCTAGGAAAATAGTCTATGATTGCTTCAATCTTCTAAAAGAGAAGGGTAAAACAGAGAATCCATTGGAAATCTTCGAAGCAGCTCTGAAGAATACTACTCCATCTATGGAAGTACGTTCTCGTCGTATCGGAGGTGCGAATTATCAAGTTCCTCGTGAAGTACGTCCACAGAGACAGCAAGCTCTATCTCTGAAGTGGATTGTTCTAGCAGCAAGAAGTAAGAAAGGTAAACCAATGGCAGAGAAATTAGCAGATGAGATATTGTCAGCTTCAAAGAACGAAGGTGAAGCAGTCAAGAAGCGTGAAAATACTCATAAAATGGCTGAAGCTAATAAAGCTTTTGCTCATTTTGCTTGGTAATAAAGACTTATAATTATCCCCATCTTATCCTCGTAATATAAACATTTCTTGTATTGTGTAAAGATTTTTCCACGCTATGATAGTGGCATGGAAAAAGAAAATAAGTCTGAGACTAGTTTAATACTTCCAATTACTACAGAATTTGTTGAAAGACGAATTTATTTAATTCGTGGAGTCAAAGTCTTACTTGATTCAGATTTAGCTGAATTATATCAAGTAGATACAAAACGTTTAAATGAACAAGTTAAGAGAAATAATGATCGATTTCCAGTAGATTTTATGTTTCAATTAACAAAATCTGAAACTAATAACTTGAAGTCGCAATTTGCGACATCAAGTTGGGGTGGTAAACGTAAACCCCCATATGCTTTTACAGAACTTGGTGTAGCGATGCTCTCTTCTGTTCTAAATAGCGAAAGAGCTGTACAAATGAATATTTATATTATGCGTGCTTTTGTTAAACTCCGTAAAATTTTGATAGAAAATGCAGAAATTGCTAAAAAAATAGGAGAATTAGAAAAAGGGCAAAAAAAACATACAGAACATATTATTGCAATTTCTTCTACATTAAAGAGATTAATGGATGAAGGTGTAAACAGAAAAGATGCAATAGGTTTTATTGTTGATGATAATTAATTCTTTTTTGCATTTTTCTTAGTTTTAATGTAAGCTACATCTTACTTACTTAGTGTATGAAGTTTTTAATTTATTAATTTATATATAAATATGAATCGTGATTATCCATTAGATAAAGTTCGTAATTTCGGTATTATAGCTCACATTGATGCTGGTAAGACTACTACATCAGAGCGTGTACTCTATTATACCGGTATGATACATAAGATCGGTGAAGTACATGAAGGAGAGACCACCACAGACTGGATGGAACAGGAGAGAGAGCGTGGTATCACTATCACAGCAGCTGCTGTAACATGTTTCTGGAATCCTTCATATTTACCAAAAGATGATATTTCTAAAAAATGCAGATTCAATATTATAGATACTCCTGGTCATATAGACTTCACTGTAGAGGTGAAGAGATCACTCAGAGTATTGGACGGTGCTGTAGTCGTATTCGACGGAGTTGCTGGGGTAGAGCCACAATCAGAGACGAATTGGCGCTATGCAGATGAGAGCAATGTTCCTCGTCTATGTTTTATAAATAAAATGGATAGAATGGGTGCTTCCTTCGAGCGTTCATATGCTTCTATATTAGAAAGACTCAATAAAAAAGCTGTAAGATTCCAGATTCCTATCGGTGCAGAGGCAGAACATGTCGGTGTTGTAGATCTTCTGAAGATGAAGGCATATTATTTCGAAGGTGAGAAGGGTATAAATGTAATTGAAAAAGAGATTCCAGAGAATCTATTAGCAGATGCGAAGAAATATCGTGCAGAACTAGTAGAGAAAGTCGTAGAGCATGATGATATACTAATGCAGAAATATCTAGACGGGAAAGAGATAAGTATAGAAGAATTGAAACCTGTTATAAGAAAAGCCGTTATTGATAATAAGATTTTCCCAGTATTGACTGGTTCTGCATTGAAGAATGTCGGCGTACAGCTAGTATTAGATGCTGTTATAAACTATCTACCATCACCACTTGATCTTCCCCCTGTGAAGGGTATAGATCCTAATACTGGTGAAGAGATATTGAGACATGCCTCAGATGAGGAACCATTTGCTGCTCTTGCCTTCAAACTTCAGAATGATCCTTTCGTAGGCCAATTAACATTCTTCAGAGTATATTCTGGTACTATAGAAGCAGGTAGTTATTTATATAATTCCACAACTGGTAAGAAAGAGAGATTAGGTAGAATAGTACGTTTACAAGCTGATAAGAGAGAAGAAGTGAAGAAAGTTTTCGCAGGAGAGATCGCTGCCGCTGTAGGATTGAAGGATGCACTTACATCCAATACATTCTGTGATGAAGAGAAACCCATTCTTCTAGAAGTTATCAAATTCCTAGAACCTGTGGTATCCCTACGTATAGAGCCGAAGACGAAGGCAGATCAGGAGAAAATGGGTATGGCTCTGAAGAAACTTTCCAATGAAGATCCTACTTTCAAAATTTCATCCAATAGTGAGACAGGAGAGACACTCATAGCAGGTATGGGTGAGCTACATCTAGATATTATGATAGATCGTATGAAAAGAGAGTTCAGTGTTGACGCTAATGTCGGCAAGCCACAGGTGGCATATAGAGAGACTATACTAAGCTCAGCTGAAGCAGAGCATAAATATATCAAGCAATCAGGAGGTAAGGGTCAATACGGACATGTGAAGATTACTATTGCACCTATGCAACCTCTAGATCCAAGCAAGAAAATCGCAAAGAATGTAAGTAGATATGATGATTTCGAATTTATTAACTCTATTAAGGGAGGTATTATTCCACAGGAATTCATCCCAGCTGTAGAGAAGGGTGTGCGTGAAGCTATGGATAGAGGTATTGTCGCAGGATATAGAATGGTCAATGTTTCTTGTGATCTTACATTCGGCTCTTATCATGATGTTGATTCATCAGAAATCGCCTATAAGATCGCTGCTTCACAAGCCTTCCAAGAAGCTGCTAGGAGAGCAAAGCCAGTTATCCTAGAACCTATTATGAAAGTTGAGGTACTTTTCCCTGATAAATATATGGGAGATATTACTGGTAGTATTTCATCCAAGAGGGGTACTATAGAAGAGATGACAGAGAGAGGCCAAGCCAAGGTTCTCCATGCCAAGGTTCCACTTTCCGAAATGTTCGGCTATACCACACAGCTACGTTCTATGACATCTGGTCAGGGAAGCGCTACTATGGAATTCGATCATTATGAAGTTGTACCAGGGAATATTGAGAAGGAAATAGTCGAGGCGAGGAAGTAGTGAATAAGTGTCTTTCTTGTATTGCAACATAAATATCACTATTTACACAATATATATTTGTATTGTGTAACTGTGGATTTTATTAAAATTTTAACTTTTCTTCATAAAGATTTCATTTCGATCAATTACAATCTATCACATTATTATTAACAAAATATAATTATGTGTTATATTAAATTAGTGAAATATATCTTTAGTGCAATATTCAAACAGGAAATTGGTGGATATAGTGTATTATGTCCTGAACTTGGTGTTGCTAGTCAAGGAAAAACAATAAAGGAGGCGGAAAATAACATTCACGAAGCTGTGGAGTTGTATATAAATGATATGTCAAAAAATGATCTCGAATCGTATGCGAGATCATTAAATGAGGTTCCTATGGTCAAGACATTTGAGGTCTCTCATGTCTAAAACCTTTTCTGGTAAAGAAATCATCTCAATTCTTTTTAAGAAGTACGATTTTAGGGAGATTAGTATTTCTGGTAGTCATATGAAGATGAGAAAGATAGATGGAAATAAAACTATTACCACCATTGTACCTCTACACAAAGAAGTATTAATTGGAACATTTCACCATATACTCAGGCTTGCAAGAATTGATCCAAAAGATTTTATAGAAAAGAGTAATAGTTAAAACATCTAATTTGTCAGGAGCTGAAATATTTGACAGAAAACTGCGTGCCTGCTAGTATAGCAAGTACGCAGTTTTCTTGCGTTAATTTTTATTTATTACTAGTTTTTAACAATTTATAAATATGGCAACAGAGTTTAATCGTAACAAGCCGCATGTGAACGTTGGTACAATAGGCCACGTTGATCACGGCAAGACAACACTTACTACCGCAATCCTAGCTGTACAGGCTAAGGATGGTCTAGCACATCTCAAAGCTTATGCTGATATCGCAAAAGGCGGTACAGTAAGAGATGCTTCTAAGATCGTCACTATTTCTCTAGCACATGTAGAATATGAGACTCCTACAAGACACTATGCTCATATAGACTGTCCAGGACATGCAGACTTCGTAAAGAATATGATTACCGGTGCCGCCCAGATGGATGGTGCTGTTCTAGTCGTATCTGCTACAGATGGAGTTATGCCACAGACAAGAGAACATATATTACTCGCAAGACAAGTCGGTGTTCCTAAGGTAGTAGTATTTCTTAATAAATGTGATATGGTTCCTGAGACAGATCTCATAGACCTAGTCGAAGAAGAAGTAAGAGAGCTTCTAACAAAGCAGAATTTCGACGGAGCTGGTGCCCCTATTATACGTGGTTCTGCTCTGAAGGCTCTAGAAGGCGATGCAGAATGGGTAGCGAAGATAAAGGATTTAATGAATGCTCTCGATACATATATACCAATGCCAGTACGTGAGGTAGACAAGCCATTCCTAATGCCGATAGAAGATATATTCTCTATAGAAGGTCGTGGTACAGTAGTTACTGGACGTATAGAAAGAGGACAGGTAAAGGTAGGTGAGGAAGTAGAGATAATAGGTTTCAAAGATACTTCTAAGACTACAATTACAGGTATAGAGATGTTCAATAAGAGCTTGAAGGAAGGTATGGCAGGAGATAATGCAGGACTTCTATTGCGTGGTACAGGAAAAGATGATGTTACTCGTGGTATGGTACTTGCAAAGGGTGGTTCTGTGAAGCCTCATACAGAATTTGAAGCAGAAGTCTATGTTCTGAAGAAGGAAGAAGGCGGACGTCATACACCATTCTTCACAGGATACAAACCTCAATTCTATATAAGAACTACAGATGTTACAGGAGAAGTTACTCTAGCAGAAGGAGTAGAGATGGTTATGCCTGGAGATACAGTTACATTCAAGGTAAAGCTAGTATCACCAGTTGCTCTAGAAGACAAGCAGAGATTCGCTATTCGTGAAGGAGGTAAGACAGTAGGTGCCGGTGTCGTAACTAAGATAGTTGTATAATAAAGTAAATTAATACCATGCCTACCGCAAATAAAGAGACAATTAAGAAAGTTGCAAAACCTAGAAAGAAAGCGGTAGTTAAAGAAGGCGATATTCCACGTCTACGCATAAGAGTCAGGGCTTATGAGCATAAGATACTAGATGCATCTTTGAAGCAGATCATGGATACTACTATGAGATATGATGTAGAATTCTATGGTCCTATACCTCTTCCAACAGAGATAAAGAAGTATACTGTGAATCGTGCAGCATTCGTTTATAAAAATGCTCGTGAACAGTTCGAAATGCGTGTTCATAAGAGATTGATAGATATTATCAATCCTAATCAGAAGATAATAGAGGCGCTTACGAATCTGAGTTTACCATCTGGTGTCAATATAGATGTAAAGATGATGTAATAATACTGCTTTGCAGAATAACAGAAATATATGAAATTCATTCTTGGAAGAAAAGTAAATATGACTCAAATCTTCGATAAAGATGGTATTGTTCACCCTACTACTATTGTCCATGCAGAACCTATAACTGTCACACAGATAAAGACTGTGGAGAAAGATGGTTATTCTTCTGTACAGGTATCAACTTCAAAAACAAAAACCAAGAAAGAATTCAGACCAGAATTAATTGATTATAAAGCTGGCGATTCTATTGATATTAATCAATTCAAAGAAGGTGATTCTATACAAGTAAGTGCTATTTCTAAGGGTAAGGGTTTCCAGGGTGTAGTGAAGCGTCATGGCTTCGCTGGTGGACCTCGTACTCATGGTCAGAAGCATAGTGAAAGAGAACCCGGTTCTATCGGTGGAGGTCTACGTAATAAGGTTCCGAAAAAAATGCGCATGGCCGGACGTATGGGTAGTGATAGAGTGACAATAAAGAATCTTAAGGTTCTACATATTGACCAAGCTGCCAATACCCTATATATTTCAGGAGCAATACCAGGAAAGAGGGGGACATTGGTGGAGGTTGTGGGGAAATAAATATTTGAATAATTAAGAGATAGGCTAGTATACCTTAACCGTTTGGATTATTTTATCGAATTCTTTTACTGTTTCTGA
>CAZDRC010000003.1:0-15985 GCA_964507965.1 uncultured Candidatus Saccharibacteria bacterium | reverse complement strand
GCTAGTATACCTTAACCGTTTGGATTATTTTATCGAATTCTTTTACTGTTTCTGAAAAACTATTAGGATCATCAACCCAGATAAGTTGTATTTCATTAGTTCCGTTAAAGAAGTATGCTGTCTTCTCTATTAAGTTATTACCTTCCTGATCGTCGAACGATACTATATCATAATAAATTTTAACATTATTTTGATTTGTCATTACTCCACCATCTTTATATACGAAATAAACCCCATTATTTTTAGCATCGTTTTCGTATTTTTCTTTACTCAATTTTCTATATTCTTCAGATGGGATATTGGCATCAACAAAATTCCCATAAACATAGAATTCGAGAGATGGATTGAAATCATCCTCACTATCATTCGATAGAAACCATTCAAGATTATTGACTTCAACAGCTCCACCTCGGCTTATTAGATTATCAGGAATAGATACACTGAATCCATATTTGTTATATTTTATCTCTTTCGTTAAACCAGAATTCACAGTAATACTCGATTGAAACTGATTCTGTGTCTGATAATTATTAAATCCCTTTTGCATTTTCATGAAGCCAAAAAAAGCGACTGAAAATATTGATAATAGGATTATACCTATAACAACAACGAAGCCAAATATTGATAGACCTTTCATCCATGATTTTGATGTCTTAAGATCTTCTTCAGTTGGTTCTGGCTTCATTTGCTTTAGATTCTTATAAATAAGATACGTATAGGCTGTACCTATAGGAGCGATAATACAATATATAAGGAAAGTAAAAATAGATGAGAAAATTAGACTAATTAGCCCAGTTGAGGCTTTCAATCTAGATACAGATGCCAGTAAGGAATTATAGTCAGTTAAATTAGTAGAAAGACCTTGTGGATGAGATATTGCTGCAATTATAATAAGTAAAATTGCACTTAATCCTAATAGTATTAGCATTATAATTAATACAGGACCGAAGACCCTCCAGAAAATTCCCCACCAATTATTCTTCATATAGTATTGACTAGTAGATAATGCAGACAATCCTTTCTTATTTTCAATTACCATGAAGTATGTAGAGAACATAAGATAGATAGTCAGTATCACTCCAGGTATTATTAGGAATACATAAGCACCCATAACAGCCAACATAGATAGAATAGATACCCATAAAAATGGTAAGAATATATTAAAGCTTCTTTTATAAATATCACTTACTGTTATTGTTGTACTTCCACTATCTAATTCTGAAATTGCTTTTATATAAGAAATCTGAGAAGTTAATTGTATTACCCAACTAATTAATCCGAGTATTACAATTACACCACCAATCAGAAGAGGATTAAAACCTTTAGAAAATGTCCCAAATATATTTAGAATCAAGGAGAAAACAAGAGGTATCAGGCCTATAGCTATGAGTATTTTATAATTTCTTTTATATAAAGACCAAGCTTGCTTTATCAATTGCCAAATTCCTGGCAAAATTACATTTTGATTTTGTTCCATAAAACTATTATTATATTAATAAATATTAAATACTGCTATATTATACAATATAAATTGTACAAATATACTATAGTATAGTAAGATATTGACCAATAACTATATATTTGCTAGGATTGCTAACAACGCTCGCTATGAGCATTTTTCTTTCTTTTTGCAAAGATACAGAAAAGGTAATATGGAAACGAAAATATACAATCAAAAAGGACAAGAATCTGGTAAGGTGGAAATCCCTGAAGCTATTTTCGGATTACCCTGGAATGCAGATCTAGTGCATCAGGTTGTAGTTTCTATGACTTCTAGTATGCGTCATTCTATTGCTCATACCAAGACTCGTGGAGAAGTAAGAGGAGGAGGGAAGAAACCATGGCAACAGAAGGGCACAGGAAGAGCAAGACACGGCTCATCTCGTTCACCAATATGGGTAGGTGGAGGTGTAGCTCATGGTCCGAGGAATGAGAAGAATTATGATAGAAAAATAAATAAAAAGGCAAAGGTAAAGGCATTATATACACTACTTTCCAAGAAATATCGTGATGGAGAAATACTTTTCATAGATAATCTGAAATTTGCTACCCCTAAGACAAAAGATGCAAAAGGGACATTGGCATCACTTTCCAAGATAAAGGGCTTCGAGAAGCTAGGTACGAAGCCAGTGAATGCCGCAATGATCACTGTAGATAAGAAATATAATGAATTAACAAAGAGTTTCAATAATTTCGGTAATGTAATAGTAGAAGAATTCCGTAATATGAATCCAGTTTCCATACTTAGTCATAAATATATAGTAATAGCTGATCTAGAGCAATCTCTGAAGACTATAAATAAATAATCATATGGCTACAATATCTATTCACAATCATTTAATAATACGCCCTAGGATTACAGAAAAGTCAGGAATGATGAGTGAATCACTCAATCTATATACTTTCGAAGTACAGAAAAGTGCAACAAAAGGCACGATTTCTAAAGCCATAAAGAGCTTGTATAAAGTTAATCCAATAAAGATAAGAATAATCAATCTTCCCGCAAAGCAAGTAATAACAAAAGGCAAGAAAGGTATGCAGAGCCCAATAAAGAAAGCACTTGTATATCTCCGAAAGGGCGATAAGATTGAATTTATATAAAAATATGAAAAGTTATCATCCCACAACACCATCTAGGCGACATATGACAACACTTCCATATAGGAAGTATATTACTGCAGATGAACCATATAAGCCTCTAACTCGTGGTATGAAGCGTGATATGGGTAGGAATAGCCAAGGCCGTATTACAGTAAGACATAAGGGTGGAGGTAATAAGAAACTCTATAGAATTGTCGATTTCCTATACGATAAGAAGGATATGGTAGCGATAGTGAAGACTATTGAATATGATCCATTCAGAACTGGATTTATCGCTCTTATACAATATCTAGATGGTGAAAAGAGATATATATTGGTACCAAAGACTGTGAAAGTAGGTAATAAATTCATAGTTTCAGAGAAAGCTCCAATAGAAGTAGGTAATAGACTACCTCTGAAGAAAATTCCTGTTGGTACCTTCGTTTATAATATAGAAATAAGACCGAATGCAGGTGCAAAGCTAGTACGTAGTGCTGGTGTATTCGCTCAAGTAGTTGCGAATGATGCTGGATATACGAATATTAAACTTCCTTCAACAGAAATAAGGAAGATACATGAGAATGCATGGGCTACAGTAGGTACAGTATCGAATGATGAATCACATTTAGTGAATATTGGTAAAGCTGGAAGATCAAGATGGCTCGGTATACGTCCTACTGTACGAGGTACAGCACAGAACCCTGTAGACCATCCATACGGTGGAGGAGAACAGAGAACAGGTCGAGGGTTGAGGAGATTGAAAACTCGTTGGGGCAAGCCAGCAGGTAAGGGCCAGAAGACTCGTACTCCGAAGAAATATTCTAATATTTTCATAATTTCTAGAAGAAAAGTCGGAAAGAGTAAGAGAGTTGAGCAATAAATAATATTATGTTAACATTCTAATTCCATGTCTAGATCACTTAAGAAAGGTCCATATGTTGAAGAGAGGCTATTACAGAAAATAGCTGGGAAAAAGCCTATAGAAACTGGGTCTATTAAGACTTGGTATCGTAGAAGCCAGATCTCCCCAGAGATGGTCGGATTCATATTCGGTGTACATAATGGCAAACAACATATTGACGTTCTAGTCACCGAGGAAATGGTTGGACACCGCCTCGGTGAATTCTCACCTACGAGGAAATTCATAAGACATGGAGGTAAGATGCAGAAGGAGCTAGAGACCAAGGCAAAGGAGGCAGAAGTAAATGCAGCAAAATCTGCAAAGGAAGCCGTAGCTACACCAGTTGCTAAGAAATAATATTATTATGATAATTGCATCATTAAAAAATTATAGACAATCACCAAGGAAAATGAGAGGCGTAGCTAATCTTGTTCGTGGTAAGAGTGTAGAGAATGCATTGAACACTCTCAATTTCCTAAGCAAGAAAGCATCTGATCCATTATATACTCTACTCCAAAGTGCAATAGCTAATGCAAAAAATAATTTTAATATAGAAAAAGAAGGTTTAATTGTAAAAGAGCTAAGAGTAGACTCTGGATATGTCTTGAAGCGTAGGATGCCCCGCGCGCGTGGTAGTGCCTCACCGATACACAAGCGTACGAGTCATGTTATGCTTGTTCTCGCCCCTAATAATAAGAAAAAGAAATAATTATGTCACATTCAGTACACCCATTCTCACATAGATTAGGAATAATACGCGATTGGAAGAGTCGCTGGTTCGCCGTGAATAAGAATTATAGAACTGCATTGAAGGCAGATCTACTCATGCGCCAATTCCTTACGAAGGAGCTACGCTCATTCTATCTTGCAGAAGTACAAATAGAGAGAAATCAGAAGGCTATACGTGTCATAATCCGTACATCTCGTCCGGGTATGATCATCGGTAGAGGTGGTGATGGAGCATTGAAGCTACAGAAGGAAATACTTTCTATATTATCAAAGAATAATATAGATCTAGTCGGACAGGAATTGAAAATAGAGATAGAGGAAGTCAGGAATCCAGAATCTAATTCTGCTATTGTGGCTATGATGGTAGCAGAGGGTCTAGAGAAACGTCTACCATTTCGTAGAGTTATGAAGCAGACATTGGAGAAAATATTAGCCAATCGTGATGTACTAGGTGCCAAGATCAAGCTTTCTGGTAGATTAGGTGGTGCAGATATGTCACGTCAGGAAGATCTCAAGAAGGGTCAGATACCTCTACAGACTCTACGTGCTAATATTGATTTCGCAAGAGAGAAGGCCCATATGGTATATGGTGATATTGGTATAAAGGTCTGGATATACAAGGGTCAAATTTTCAATAAAGATAAATAAAATATCATGCTTTTCCCTAAAAAAGTAAAATTCAGAAAGTGGCAGACAGGCAGGAAGAATGCCAAGAAGCGTGCTAATGCTGTAGATACTCGTGGAGTGAAGCTCGCCTTCGGATCCTATGGATTGAAGTCACTTGACTTCGCTCGTCTTTCTTCCAATGAAATAGAGGCAGCGAGAAAGGTAATGTCTAGATACGCTACGAAGTCAGGTAAGATCTGGGTCAGAGTATTCCCAGATAGACCATTCACTCAGAAGCCACCAGAAGTGAAATTGGGTAAGGGTAAGGGTGATCCTGTAGGTTTCGTGGCAGAGATCAAGGCTGGTAGAATACTTTTCGAGATTGATGGAGTATCTGATGCTGTAGCAGAAGAGGCACTCAGGAAGGCTGGTACGAAGATAAGAGTGCATACGAAGGTAGTAAGTAGGAAAATTTTTTAATTAAATAATATGAAAGAATATAAAGAAAAAACATTAGAGAATATCAATAATATAATAAAGGAAAAGCAAGAAGCTTTGCGAGTTTTCCGCTTTGGTTCTACAGGTAGCAAAATAAAGAATGTGAAGCTAGGCAAGTCTATCAGGAAGGAAATAGCTAGAGCGATGACAGAGATTTCTATAAGAAAGAATGCAATATAAAAATAAAATATATGGAAAATAATACAGTAAAAAATAATACGAATACAGCAAGGAAGCAGACTTTCTCTGGTATTGTGGTGTCTGATAAGATGAAGGACACTGCTGTGGTAGTAGTAGAGAGATATGTGAAGGATAGAGAGTTCAAGAAGTTTACAATTATCAGAAAAAGATATAAGGTACATGATATAGGCAATACGAAGAAAATAGGGGATAAGGCTACTATAGAGTCATGTAAGCCTATTTCTAAAGACAAGTCTTTCAAGATAATTGCTTAATATAATTATATGATTCAACCAAGATCAATAGTAAGAATAACAGATAATTGTGGCGCCAAGATAGGACGCATATTCAAGGTTCTTGGTAGCTCCAAGAAGCGTTATGCAGAAATAGGTGATCTTGTAGTATTGTCAGTACAGAAGGCAGAGCCTAGAAAGGCGATAAAAAAGAAGGATATATTGCAGGCTGTAGTAGTACGTCAGACTAAACCATATAGGAGGAAGGATGGCTCATATATAAGATTCGATGAGAATGCTGTGATAATACTAGAGAAAGGTAAGAAAGAACCAATAGCCGGACGTGTCTTCGGTCCTATTCCTAGGGAAATGGCGGAGAAAGGTTTCCAGACTATTGCTTCTAGAGCCCCAGAAATTGTTTAAATAAAATAATATGATAAAAAAAGATGACAATATAATAGTGCTTACTGGAAGGGATAAGGGTAAGACAGGTAAAGTAACGAAATCTATGCCGAAAATAGATAAGGTTATTGTTTCTGGTATTAATATGATGAAGAAGCATCAGAAGCCTAAGCAGAAGGGTCAGAAAGGCCAGATGGTAGAGAAGGCTATGCCAATACATATTTCTAATATTGCTTTGAAGAAATAAAAGAAGAAATAAATAATATGAAATCAAATATTGTAAAAACTATATATGAATTAAATAAGGGATCATTCGAAGCGATGAAGGGTAAATTCAATTGGAAGAATCCTATGCAGGCTCCGAAACTATTGAAAGTTGTTGTTTCTACTGGTATTGGATCTCTAAAGGATAAGAAAAAGATAGATCTTATAGTAGATCGTCTAGCGAAAATCACTGGCCAGAAGCCAGCTATGCGAGGTGCGAAGAAGAGTATCGCTTCATTCAAGGTACGTACTGGGGACCCTGTCGGTCTACAGGTCACTCTTCGTGGTAAGAGAATGTATGATTTTATTGATCGCTTCGTACATATCTCTCTTCCTCGTACGAAGGACTTTCGTGGTATATCTAGAACTGCAATTGATGAAATGGGGAATTATACTCTAGGAGTGAAAGAGCATACTATTTTTGCTGAAACAGCAGATGAAGATCTTCGAGATGTTTTCGGTATGGGTATTACGATAGTCACTTCTTCAAAGAATAAAGAAGAAACTATCGCTTTTCTAGAATATCTAGGGTTTCCGTTTAAGAAATAGAGGGTAAGATAGGAAAAATTGACTTTCCTATAAGCTTTTGATAGTATCACATTATAAAAAGAATAAAGAAAATAGTGATTGGAAGCCCTATCCTAGTGAAAATAAGGAAAAAGCTAACCAATCCCCGTTTTATTTGCAAAATATGGCAAAAACATCAGTAAAAGCAAGAGCAAAGAAAACCCCTAAATTCAAGTCTAGGGTAGTACGACGTTGCTTCCGATGTGGAAGGAAGAATGGCTATATGAGAGACTTCGATCTATGTAGGATCTGCTTTAGAGAATTCGCTAATGAAGGATTAATCCCAGGAATAAAGAAATCATCATGGTAACAGATCCAATATCAAATTTCATAATAAGTTTGAAGAATGGTAGCGCTGCAAAGAAAGTCACAATTTCCGTACCCTATTCTGCCTTGAAGGAATCAATAGCACATGCATTAGCAAAAGGCGGATATCTATTGAATATTGAAAAGAAGGGTAAGAAAGTGATAAAGACTCTCGATGTAGATCTAGCATATATAGGAGATGAACCTAGGATAAACGGAGTAGATCGTATATCAAAGCCATCAAGAAGGGTGTATCTGAGATCAAAGGACATAAGAATGTTCAAAAGTGGTTTCGGTAATACAGTATTCTCCACACCGAAGGGAATACTCCTAGATATCGATGCGAAGAAGAATAAGGTAGGAGGAGAGGTCCTATTTAAAATTTGGTAAAATATTATGTCAAGAATAGCAAAAAAACCAATTCAAATCCCAGAGAAAACAGAAGCAAACTATTCTGACAATGTTTTCACTGTGAAGGGGCCATTAGGAGAAGTGAAGAAAACTTTCCGAAATGATATAGAAATAAAGATTGAAAATAATGAAATCACATTAATACCGAAAGGAAAGACAGGTGATATACTCGCTCTATGGGGAACATATGCCTCACATATAAGAAATATGATTGCAGGTGTGAATACTCCTTATGTGAAGAAATTGATAATAGAAGGAATTGGTTTCAAATCTGATATAAAGGGCAAAGAATTGAATTTAGCCCTCGGATTTTCCCATTCTATTAATATGATTATTCCTAATGATCTCACGGTAACTGCAGAGAAGAATATAATCACAGTATCTGGTATAGATTGCGAGAGTGTAGGGCAATTCGCCTCCAGAGTAAGATCCATGAAGAAGCCAGAACCATATAAGGGTAAAGGTATAAGATATGAAGATGAAGTAATACGTAGGAAACAAGGTAAGAAATCAGCATAATTTCAATAATATGAATACTAGTAAATCAAAACAAATGAAAATAGATAGAAGGCACAAGAGAATCAGAGCTAGAATCTCTGGTACGAAAGACTGTCCTAGACTCTCTGTATTCCGTTCCAATAAATTCATTTATGCTCAGCTTGTGGATGATGTAGCTGGCAATACATTCGCTGAAGCACATTCAACAGATGCGAAGACCGTAGGAATAGAGCTTGCAAAGAAAGCAATAGCTCTCAAATTAAGCAAAGTAGTATTCGATAGAGGAGGTTATCTGTATACAGGTAAGATAAAGTCCGTCGCAGATGCTGCCCGCGAAGGAGGATTAAAATTTTAATTATTATGGAAAATAAAGATACAATAAGACCAAATAATACGAATAGTCCTAGAAGGAATAATTCACGTCGTCCAAGACAGGATAAAGAGAGAATTAAACCAGAATTCGATACGAAGATAATAGATATTCGTCGTGTGACTCGTGTAGCAACAGGTGGACGAAGATTCACATTCTCTGTTGCTGTAGTCTCTGGTGACCATAAGGGACGTGTGGGTGTAGGTCTAGGCAAGGCAGGAGACACATCTCTTGCAATAGATAAGGCCACAAGGAATGCGAAGAAGAATATGGTAAAGATCAATCTTTCTCCAGCTATGACTATCCCTCACTCTATTACTGAGAAATATTCCAGTGCAATAGTTATGATAATGCCAGCACGCGGAAGAGGAGTAGTAGCTGGTAGTGCAGTCCGTAATGTCATAGAGCTAGCAGGTATAAAGGATATCTGTGCCAAGCTACTTTCTGGTAGCAAGAATAAATTAAACATTGCCAAGGCTACAGTGAAGGCACTTACGAATCTTTCAAAATATAAAAGATCAGAACTTATAAAATAATATGCAATTACATAATCTACAACCAAAGACGAAGAATAAGAAGACTATGATAGTGGGACGTGGAGGGACACGTGGTAAGACTTCTGGTAGAGGAGGGAAGGGTCAGACAGCTAGAGCTGGTAATAAACGTAGACCAGAGCTTCGAGATTTCATAAAGAGAATTCCTAAACTCCGTGGAAGAGGTGTCAATCAGAATAAAGCCTTCGGTAAGAGACCTGTCAATGTCAATGTTGGTGATATAGATACAGTGTTCAAGAATGGCGATACAGTCTCTCCTAAGACTCTCATAGAGAAGCATGCTATAAGCACCTTTGAAGGTATGGTTCCGAGTGTTAAGATACTGAGTGATGGAGATATTACGAAGAAGATTACAGTAGAGAATTGCCTCTTGTCTGCCAAGGCTCGAGAGAAGATAGAGAAGGCTGGTGGTACTATAAAATAATATTATATGTTGAATTCATTTTTCGAGAAAATAAAGACAGTATTAAGAGATCCTGTGATAAGGAAGCGCATTATGCTCACTTTCGGAGCACTTATACTTTTCCGTTTTCTTGCTCATATACCTGTACCAGGTGTTGATCTCGCAAGTCTAGAAAGACTATTATCTAGCAATCAATTCTTCAGTCTTCTCGATATTTTCTCTGGAGGAGGTATGTCTAGCTTGTCCATAGTGATGCTAGGAGTAGGACCATATATTACTGCTTCTATTATTATTCAGCTTCTGACTATGATGTTTCCAAAGATAAAGGCTATGATGCAGGAGGAAGGAGAGGCTGGTAGACAGAAACTCTCACAATACTCACGTCTACTTTCTGTTCCGCTTGCTGCTCTACAGGCATTCGCTTTCCTAGCCTTCCTAGCTAGCAGGAATGTCTTACCACAGCTTACGGGTGTAGATTTACTAGTGAATGTATTCGTTATTACAGCTGGATCCATACTACTTATGTGGATCGGTGAGCTCATATCAGAATTCGGTATTGGTAATGGAGTATCTCTCATAATATTCGCTGGTATAGTAGCTGTTCTACCTGTGAGAATGGTGCAATTCGTAGCTGGATTTGAAGCTTCACAGATACCACTCTATCTACTCTTTCTAGTTATCGCTCTTGTCGTAGTCATAGCTATTGTCGTCGTAACAGAAGCAGAAAGGCCTGTATCTATAACATATGCCAAGCAAGTCAGAGGTAATAAAGTCTATGGTGGTGTATCTACATATCTACCATTACGTTTGAATCAAGCTGGAGTTATCCCTATTATTTTCGCTCTATCTATACTCGTTATTCCTGGTACTATTGCCCAATTCCTCATAAACAGTAGCAATGGTACTATTTCCTCTATTGCTTCATATGTATCATCATTATTGAATCCATCATCTTGGGTTTATGGTGTTCTATACTTCGCTTTTGTTTTCGCCTTTACATATTTCTATACTGCAGTTACATTCGATCCGAAGATGATATCAGAGAATCTACAGAAGAGTGGAGCCTTCATCCCTGGTGTACGTCCTGGAGAATCTACAATGAACTATCTCGGTAAAGTCGTAACACGTATTACTCTAGTCGGTGCTATATTCCTCGGTCTCGTGGCTGTTCTGCCTCTTATTATGCAGGCTTTCACTGGCAATCAATTATTAGCAATCGGTGGTACGGCATTACTCATCGTCGTATCTGTGGTCCTAGATCTATTGAAGAAAATAGATGCACAGGCCTCTATGAGGGAATACTAATTCCGGATATAATATATCCATGAATACAAAAAAACATATTAAACCCCAAGCCCTCATCTTCGTAGGTCGTTCTGGATGTGGTAAAGGTACGCAGGCAGAGCTTGTTTGTGAATATCTGAAGGAAATAGATTCGAAAAGAGATCAATTATATATACAGACCGGCGCAGAATTTCGCGAATTCATAAAAGGTAATAGTTATACACAGAAACTTTCGAAAGAGGCATATGATATAGGAGGCCTACAACCAGAATTCCTAGCAGCATCTATGTGGCTCAATGTATTGGTGAAGAGATATAAGGGTGATGAACATCTCATCTTCGACGGTACACCTAGGAAATATCATGAAGCAGGTACTCTGGACTCTGTTTTTAAATTCTACGGTTTCGGTAAACCATATGTTATCAATGTGAATATTAGTGGAGTAGAATCGAAAAGGAGACTTCTCGCTAGGAAGCGTATAGATGATACAGAAAATGAAATTAAGAAAAGATTAGAATGGTATGAGACAGACGTTGTCCCAGCTATAAATTTCTACAGAGATAATTCTAATTATCATTTTTTAGAGATAGATGGAGAGAGAACCCCAGCAGAGATACATAAGGATATTATTGGGAGATTACATCTATAATATGATAAAACTGAAGACAAAAGAGGATATAAAGATCTTGAGAGAAGGTGGTAAGCATCTTGCAGAGATTATGAGAGATGTTATAGCTATAGTGAAGCCGGGAATATCTACGAATGATATAGAAGATTTCCTAATTAAAAAAATAGAAGAGAAGGGAGATAGATCTGCAATTCTCAATTATAAACCATATGGAGCGAAGAGACCGTATCCTGCCAATTCCTGTATATCAGTTAATGATGAAGTAGTACATGGAATACCAATAGAGAATCCTAGAATTCTAAAGGATGGAGATATTGTAGGAATAGATTTTGCTATAGAACATAAGAGCCTAATAACCGATATGTCTGTGACAGTACCAGTAGGTAATATCAGTGAAGAATTGAAAGACTTCCTAGAAGTTACTAAATCCGCACTTATGGCAGGGATAAAGGTAGCGAAAGCAGGGAAAAGAGTAGGAGATATAAGCTCTGCAATAGAGAAAGTAGGTCTAGCACATGGATATGGTATAGTAGAGGAACTCTCTGGACATGGTGTAGGATATTCTGTACATGAAGATCCATTCGTGCCGAATTATGGTGATCCAGGAGAAGGGGAAAGACTTGTAGCAGGAATGGTTCTTGCTATAGAACCGATGTTCAATATGGGTAGTAAATATATTTATTTATGCGATGATGGCTATACTTATAAGACGAAGGATGGTAAGCCTAGTGCACATTTCGAACATACCGTGCTTATTACAAAAGGTAAAGCAGAAATATTAACAGTTTAATTATTATTTGATATTATCAATATATGACACATCCAAAAAGTGAAAGGACATTAATTATTATAAAGCCAGATGGTATACAGAGAAGTCTTATTGGTGAGATTATCAGTCGTTATGAGAAGGTAGGATTGAAGCTTATAGCAATGAAAATACTCATCCCTACTCCAGAAAGTATAGAGAAACATTATACTCTAGATCCAGAATGGAGAAGAGTGACTGGGGAGAAGACAATAGCAACATATAGGAAGAATGGACAGAATCCACCTTCAGAAGATCCATATGAGATTACTGCGAAAATATTGCAGAATCTTATAAAATATATGACAAGTGGACCAGTGATAACTATGGTCTGGCAGGGAGCACATGCAGTGAAGATAGTAAGGAAGATAGTAGGTAGTACTGAGCCATTATCATCTGATGTCGGTACAATACGTGGGGATTATGTGCTTGATTCATACAGTATGTCTGATGCAGATGGTAGAGCAGTGAGGAATCTCATACATGCATCTGGATCTGTGAAGGAAGCAGAGGATGAAATAAAGCATTGGTTTTCTACAGATGAGATAAAAGATTATAAACTCATTTCAGACAGAATTCTATACGATGTCAATCTCGACGGCATATTGGAATAGATTATAATTATATTAGGTTGCGGGAGTATTACCCTAAACTTTTATAAAGGGAGTCCAAAGAGCAAAGCTCATATTAGGTAGCACCTTGGTGTTTACCTTGAGGAAACCCACCTAGAATAACTAGGTAATGATACTCCTACAACCGATCAAAAACATCTTTTGAAATATATTACATACCTGCTCGGCAGGTGTTTTTGCTTATATTATGAAGAGTGTGATTTTCATTATATAATTATAATAATGAATAAATATATATTACCTTCTGGATCAATATTAGTACTTCTACTATTATTATTCTTGCACAGCTTCGGCACAACAGAATACTGGTATGTATCTTTCCCATATCTAGATATAGTCAATCACTTTCTTGGTGGTATAGGTCTCGCTATGGCAATACTCTGGATTACGAAGAATCCTAGATATACAATACCTCTTACTATAATTGCCGGTATTATCTGGGAAATATTCGAAGTGTATTATAATATCACTGGCTGGCCTATAGGAAGTATGAATTATAAGCTAGATACTTTGAAGGATTTGATTATGGATACTATAGGTGCTGTCACTGTATGGTTTATCTTTAAAAATAAGAAAAATAATGAATCTTAAACTCATATTCTATAGTGGGGTGGGTAGCGTGACTGGAGCCAATTTCCTATTACAATTCGACAATAAAAGAGTTTTAGTAGACTGTGGTCTCATACAAGGAGAGAAATTCGCAATGCGAGAAAATAGGGAAGACTTCGGCTATGATCCCAAGTCTATTGATATGCTATTCATTACTCATGCACATCTGGACCATATCGGTAGGATTCCGAAATTAGTCAAAGAAGGATTCAAGGGACCTATATATTCTACTCCAGAGACCATGTCTCTAGCAGAACTCATATTAGAGGATGCTGTGGGAATACTAGATAAAGAAGCTCGTAGAGATAGTGTGCTACCTATGTATGAAATGCAAGATATGAAGGATGCTATGGCATTATGGCAGACAATACCGTATCATACCCCAAATAATTTCGGTGAATTCTCTGTATATTTGAAGGATGCTGGTCATATACTCGGTTCATCTATGATAGAGTTCTCTTGGAAGAATAATAAAAATATAGAGAAGAAAATATTATTCACTGGAGATCTTGGCAATAGTCCATCACCACTCTTACGTGATACAGAATTCCCTCTGAATGCTAATTATATGATTATGGAAAGTGTTTATGGTAATCGCAATCATGAGCCGAAAGAAGAGAGAATAGAAAAGTTGAAGAATGTAATAAAGTCAACCGTGGAGCGTAGCGGTAGCGTTATAATTCCTTCCTTTTCCATGGAGCGTACACAAGTGATTATCTATGAATTGAATAAGCTCGTGGAATCCAAGTTAATACCATCTATTCCTGTATATATAGATTCTCCATTGGCATCACGTATTACAGAAGTATATAAGGCTAGTACCAATCTTTTCAATAGGAATATAAAAGAAGAAATAGAGAAAGGGGATGATGTATTCGATTTCCCCAGATTACTTTTCACTACTAGTGGGGAAATGTCTAGGGAAATAGATCATTCGAAATCATCAAAGATAATAATAGCTGGCTCTGGTATGTCTGTCGGTGGTAGAGTGATACATCATGAGGAAGTGTATTTGGAAGATCCGAAAAGTACGATCCTCCTTGTAGGATATCAGACTTTAGGAACTCTCGGTAGACATCTGATCGATGGAGAGAAGACTGTAACGATAAATAATAATAAAATAAAGGTAAAAGCAAAGATAGAATCTATACTAGGGTATTCTTCACATAAAGATAGTGATAATCTAGTAGATTTCGTAAGTAAAGCAGAAGGGACTCTAGAGAAAGTCTTCGTGGTAATGGGGGAGCCGAAAGCCTCTACATTTCTAGCACAGAGAATAAGGGATGAAATAGGACTAGATGCTGTAGTCCCTGAGAGGGAAATAGAGTATGAATTGGATTAATTACGCTACCTTTTTTACTATCGCTTCGAAAGTCTTCGGACTCTCATCTGCTAGTGTTGCTAGGGATTTCCTGTCTATAGAAATATTGGCTTTCTTAAGAGCACCAATAAACTTACTATAGGAATTCTTTGGATCTATTGCACGTAGAGCGGCATTGATACGTACATTCCATAGTCTTCTATAATCACCTTTCTTATCTCTTCTATGAGCGAAGGCATATGTACCAGCATGGGAAATAGCCTCATAAGCAGCTCTCTCTGTCTTGCTTCTTCGGAAACGATAGCCTTTCACTTGTCCTAATATATTCCTTCTTGTTTTCAGAGCATTTACTCCTTTTTTTACTCGTGACATAGTATTACTGTTATTTTATTATTATTTAATATTGACCAAGAATCTACTCTTCTCTTTTGCTGTCATATGAAAAGGTGTCATAGAATTCTTCTTTTGTAATTGGGAACGTCGTCTTTCCTTCGCATTGAAATGGTTCTGGCCAGTTCTACGTGATAGAATCTTGCCATTCTTTGTTACCTTCAATCTTTTTTTATATGATTTATTTGTTTTTATCATGTTAATTTTCTTATTTCTTCTCTATTATTGCTGTTAGACCCTTGGGGCCTTTCATTGGAGGACTAGCTATCTTGTACTCTACTGTAATGAGTTTGAATATACGATCCATACGCTCCTTCAGGAAATTGATATCCATATACTTGGATCTTCCTATTAGGAATAGATCAATCTTCACTCTATGACCTTCTCCTAGCCATTCTGAGGCTTTTTTGGCCTTTAGACCTAGATCATGTTCTCCTGTGCCTATTTTAACCTGTATATTCTTTATATCCGAGGTATGAGTACGGGACTTTGCTACTTTCTGCTTCTTTCTTTCTTCGTATTGAAATTTACCATAATCCATGATTTTTGCAACTGGTGGATTGGCATTCGGTGATATCTCTATGAGATCTTGTCCACGAGCTTGAGCCTCATGCAAGGCCTTTTCAATACTAAGTACACCGAGATTCTCACCCAGAGATGTGATGACGCGTAATTCTGGCGCCTTTATAAAGTGATTTGTACGTATTCTTGGTGTGCTCAATTGAGTCTTATTTATATCATATTTGCCTTTATTTGGCAATTATAGGAACCTTCTGATGAATTTTGCAAAGAATATAATTATCTTATCTAGGAA
>CAZDRC010000002.1:3260-27367 GCA_964507965.1 uncultured Candidatus Saccharibacteria bacterium | reverse complement strand
CACTAGATAAAACTCTTACAAATAGTGAGATTGATATTCTGCATAAGAAAATAGAAACTGCGACTATAAAAGTCTATCGAGCTAAGATTAGATAGTAGTAATTCTAACAACAATTCACATTTACCTCATTTCTGAGCCACCTCCCAGACTCGAACTGGGGACCTTCGCTTTACAAAAGCGTTGCTCTACCAACTGAGCTAAGGTGGCGTGTATTATTATGAATTAATGTACTTTCTCTTCAGAAATCTTCTTCAGATAGAATGATGCACCATTATTCTTCTCTGCTGTGCCCTTACCTCTCACCATATCTAGGACTTTCTTCGAATGTGGATAAGAGCGAGCAATGGAACGTATCCATATATATACAGAACGTATCCATGAGAGAATATGATAAGCTATCCATTGAATAAGAGCAATAGCACTATGTCTATTGATATAAGATATTAATCTACGAATATATACATAGGAAGAATGAACAGCATTGTCTGTCTTATTATTCATAAATGACAATGGAGATTTTAATTTTATCATTATAGCCATAGCTATAGCTGATATGAAAAAAGGTATCATTGATGCTGTCATATTTTTCTTAATTATGAGCTTTGGAATCTACTGAACTTCGTAAGGGCGATCTTCTCTCCGAATTTCTGAACAGCCTTATCTATAAGACCTTGTATGGTAATAGAGGGGTCCTTTATGAAAGGTTGATCTAGAAGCACCATCTCACTGAAGTATGTTGCCAATTTCCCTTCTAATATTTTCTCTTGCATATCTTTCGGTTTATCCTTTACTTCATTCTGAAATACTTCTCTGGCATTCGTACGGGCATCTTCTGTAATATCATCTTTATTCATGAATCTAGGATTCGTAGCAGTAATATGCATAGCGATATCTCGTGCAAGAGATTTGAATTCATTATTACCAGAGACGAAGTCTGTCTCACAAGAAAGTATAACCATAGTACCTATATTACCTGTTGCATGTATATAAGACTGCACTGTACCAGCATTGAAGTTCTTGTCTTTCCTCTTAAGAGAAGATTCCCCACTCTTCTTCTCTAGGATCACAATAGCCTTGGCTATATCACCTTTTGCTTCTTCTAATGCCTTCTTACATTGCATGATAGACACGCCAGTCTGATCTCGCAAATCTTTGATTTGTTCTGTTGTAATCATATGTAAATATTATACTATACTTTCTTAGTTTCTGTCTTCACTTCTTTCGTTTCTGTTCTACCTTCTAGTTTACCTGCATTATAAGCTTTTACTATCTCATCTGTGAAGAATTTCGCACTGGATTGAGAAGCATCATTTGCTGGTATTGGATATGTAATATCCCTAATATCGCAATCAGATCCTGAAAGGGCTATTACTGGTATCTTCATATCTAGTGCTTCCTTGACTACACTCTTTTCTTTCTTAGGATCAATTACAAATAATGCCTTTGGATTCTCCCTCATAGAAACAATACCAGAGAAGAATTTCTCAAGCTTGGTAATCTCACGATCTATCAATAATCTTTCTTTCTTTGTATATTTTATCAATTCACCTTTCTCTCTTTCTGTCATTAATCTCTCCATCTTTTCCACACGCTTCCTGATCTCTACGAAATTAGTGAGTGTACCTCCTATCCATCTACCATCTACGAATGGCATGCCTATAGACTGAGCACCGTTCTTTATTGCGTTTCTGGCTTCGCTCTTGCCTCCTACGAATAGTATGGTCTTACCGTCTTTTCCTAATTCTTTTATGAAATTCTTTGCTTTATCTAATAGACTAGATGTCTTCTCTAAATCGAATATCTCTACTTTATTCTTTACTCCGAAAATATATGATGATGAAGAGGGATGTCTCCTACTACGAGAAAAGGCGAAATGTGCCCCAGCTACGAACATATTCTCTATATCATTATTTACTAAATTTGTATCTTTTAACATTGTTTATGGAGTTTATCACTTTTATTATTTATTTGCAATCTCTCTCAAGGAATCGATAATAGGATCTAATTTACCAGCCATAATAAGTGGTATATTATGCCAATTCTGCTTCGTCCTATGGTCCGTAATACGATCCTGAAGAATATTGTATGTCCTTATTTTCTCTGATCTATCGCCAGTCCCTATTTGACCCTTTCTATTCGCACTGAATTTCTTTGCTTCTTGTTCCTCCTTCAGAGCCTCCAATTTTGCCATTAATATCTCCATAGCCTTTTCCCTATTGGCAGCCTGGCTACGCTCGGCAGTAGCACGGACATCAATACCTGTAGGTGTATGTACCAGACGTACTGCTGTCTCTACTTTATTGACATTCTGTCCACCTTTGCCACCAGCACGAGAGAATTCCATTTCTATTTCTGTAGGATTAACCTCGAATTTGTATTTCTTTCTTATTGGTAGAATAGCAACTGATGCTGTAGATGTATGTACTCTGCCAATTTTCTCTGTTTCTGGTACTCTCTGTACTCTATGTACTCCTGTTTCATATCTTAGAGATTCGAATACGTCTTTGCCCTTTATTTCTAATGTTAATTCCTCTGTAATCTTTGCAGACCAGCCTCTTGATTCTGAATATCTCTTATACATCTGCAATAGATCATTAGCGAATATTGTCGCTTCATCTCCGCCTGCACCAGCACGGATTTCTAATATTATTTCTTTTGGATATTCCTCTTCTTCTTTCTCTCCTTCTAATATAGATTTTATTTGCTCTTCTACACTATTCTTCTGCTCTTTTACAGAAGCTAGCTCAGCTATTGCAAGCTCTTTCATAGATGGATCCTTTTCACTCATAGATAAAAGATCTTTCTCCTCTTTTTCGAGTTTTATTAGCATTTCCTCTAGAAATGCTGTTCTATGATTAGTCATTATTTTTTACTCTTAGCTTTTGACTGGCGAGTTTTGAATTTCTCTACTCTACCTGCGCTATCCAATGTCTTTTCTTGATTAGTATAGAAGGGATGTGAAGCACTAGAGATTTCTATATGGAAAGCTGGGTATTCCTTACCATCGGTATGCTTTGCTTTCTCTTTAGTATCTATTGTAGATGGAATAAAAAAATGCACTCCAGAGGAATTGTCAATGAAGAGTACTGGTCGATATTCACTTGGATGTATATCTTTTCTCATGTTTTATAAGTGATACTCTATCATAATCCCTGTAATGGGTCAATCATATTGCGCTGTATACTGTCTGCCTTTACCATAACCTGAGTTCCATAGCTTTTTATAAGAGCAGAAGCACTACATGATCTGCCAGAATAATATCTACATGCAGCATTCTGTTCTTTCGTATAGCTTCCTCCTAGGGCACCTAGATCTCCTAGATATATTGCTGATGCCATGAAGGCATGTTGTGGATTCCATGGATCTGGTTGTGATATTCCTAGCATACTAGCTATGCTATCTTCGAATAGCACCCAAGTAGAGGGTATGAATTGTGCTGGACCCATAGCACCACCCCATCCTACAGACTGTGGACAAGATACCAATGTCTTCATAGGATCAAGTCCCAGTGACTTCGTAATACTCACGAATGGTTTCACATCTCTTGTCGGCTTCATAACATTGGAGAATACTCTACCACTCTTCGCACTCGCTCCAGCACCAGTGTCTTGATTAGTGAGATAGCAAGAGCCCACATTTGCCCCTAATGCACTCTCCTGAGTGAGTATAGCGAGTATGAATGCAGGTCTTACTCCTGTTTTCTGTGATGCGAAATTAGCATATTTCAAAGCATCACCGAATGGTATAGGTGCTGCATCTCGGAGTGAGAATAGCGCTGCACGTATTTCTGCTGCTCTCTGATTTTTCTGTGTTAATACTTGTGAATAAGTCTGCTCATTATTCTTGCTTATATTCAATAATTTCTGTTTCTCACCTTGATTCCCTTTTATATTCTTTTCCTCCTGCTGTATGGCATATTTTGCATCCATTTCTTGACTCCTCCTATCATCTAGCTCCTCTTTCTCTGTCTCTGTTTGAGTTTTTGCATTCCTTATCTCTTCGAATGTAATCAATAAGGATTTCTGTAATGATTCGAAGTCATCGAGATCAGAAAATATATTGGTGAGATTGGTACTTGTTAATATAATCTCTGGAATAGTAATACTATCTATTTCATTAGTCTTCCTCATTATCTGAGTGAGAGTTTCTCTGCCACGATCTATTCTCTCTGCTAGAGTTTCTATTGTCTTCTCTTTATTAGATATATCCTTACCTAGACTTTCTATGAGAAGATTCTTGGCCTTTATATTCAATTGGGCTACCTTTATCTTGGTATCTAGAATAGTAATATCACGCTTCAGAGAAGCGGATTGCCCCTGCGTTTCCTTCAATATTATTTCTGTCTCTTTCTGTTCCTTCTCTACCTGTGCTAATTCAGCGCGTAGACGAGCCTCTCTATCGCTTATTGATTCTGTAGTTGATTGGGAAAAAGCTATACTAGGTAAAATAAAGGCAAATATGAAAATTGTAATAGTAACATTCCTGAATACTGAATTCATGGATATTATTGTAACACAATATGCTATTTCTTTTCTTCTTTCTTTTTTGGTTCTGTATTATCTTCTGCAATAGGTTCCTCGCCCTCCTTTGCTTCTTTACCTTTCTTCTCTACTTCTATTGTAGACATATCTATAGGCTTTACTTCTTCTATTTCTTCTTTAGCTACTGATATAGAAGCTACTATTTCATCAATATTAGATATTAGAGTAATGCCAGTTGGTATCTTTATATCTTTTGCTATAACAACACTTGTAAGCTCTATTAGAGTAGATATATCTACTTTGAGTTCATGTGGAAGATCCTTCGGAGCTGCTTCTATTTCCAATTCTCGTAGGACTTTTACTAGAATTCCACCTTTATCTTTCACTGCAGGAGAAATGCCTTCGAATACTAGAGGTATATGAACCTTTACCTTTTTACCCTTTTCTATAACATAGAAATCTGCATGACGTGGTGTACCTGTAACTGGATGTACATCTATATCGTATATCAGAGCTTCATGTTCATTCGCACCATCTTTCAAGATAATAACAGAAGATTCACCAGCTTTTCTCCAAGCTTTTATGAAATCTTTCATAGATATTGTGATAGGAGTAGCCTTTTCCTTTGGACCATAGAATACAGCAGGAAGTCTGCCTTCCTTGCGGAGGTTTTCTAGATTGAGCTTCATATCTCTCTTTTCTATATTCAAAGCGATCATGGAGTATATACTCTAATATATATGTAAATAAAAATCAAGTATTTGAATAATACTAAGATTAATTTGTAATATTGAAAACTACTATATTTTAACAAAATAATTCATACCGTTCACCGTATCTAAAGTCGGTTGACATGTTCCATCTGTTGCTGTAGTGCTCTGAGGTAATGTCTCTAATTTAGCATATACATAGACTGTCAGTTGATCATCAATAGTACAATCATATTTCATATAGTTGAAAATATTATTACCTGGGGTTGATCCGGAAATACCACCAGTGGGATCTTTTATTTCACTTGGTAGAAAACCAGCATCGACTAAACATAAGGCAATACTTTTAAAGTATGCAAATGGATCATCATTTGATAAATTAAGATTAAAATAACCAAAACCATCATCATTCTGGCCACATCCACTACCTGTTGAAACATAATTCCCATATTTATCATAATAAAAAATAAGTGCATTCTTTATCTGATTCAAATCACTCATACGTCTTGCATCCCTCGCTTTCCCTCTCGCAGTATTTAGACTCGCTAGCACGATAGTAGAAAGTAAACCGATAATAGTAATAACAACCAGAAGTTCGATGAGGGTGAAGGCTTTGGATGTGTTTTTATACATGTATATATATTATATTTTAACAAAATAATTCATACCATAAGTTGTATCTAATGTTGAATCACATGTTCCATCAGTAGCTGTAGCACTCTGAGATAATGTCTCTAATTTAGCATATACATAGACTGTTCGCTGACCACTAATAGTACAATCATATTTCATATAACTATAGACAGTATTACTTGGAGTCGATCCAGAAACACTACCAGTAGGGTCCTTAATTTCACTAGGCAAAAAACCTGCACCGACTAAGCATGAAGTAATAGATGCTGGGTATGATAATGGGTCACCATTTGAAGCATTAAACCAACCTAAACCTCCACCTTGCCATCCACAACCACTTCCCGTTGAAACATAATTCCCATATTTATCATAATAAAAAATGAGTGCATTCTTTATCTGATTCAGATCACTCATACGTCTCGCATCCCTCGCCTTGCCTCTCGCCGTATTTAGACTTGCTAGCACTACAGTAGAAAGCAGACCAATTATAGAAATAACTACTAGAAGTTCAATGAGGGTGAAGGCATTATTGTTGCTTTTGTTCTTCATTTATTATAAATCTATTAATAGAACTATAGAATATAATAAAATAATACGAAACCAGTAATTAAAATATTAACAATGAAAATTCCGATAAGAACAGCCTTTGCTCCAGCTTCATCATTTGCTAATTTCATCTTTATAATCAAACCAGTAATACCACCATGTGGTTTAGGATTCATCTGCTGTTGATAAGCATAATTTATCGCTTGTGAATCTGTATCGAATTCTACATTTGACATAATTTTTAATAATTAATATTAACTTTATTTTATTACATTATTCCTAGGAACACGACCCTCCATACAGTCTATTATATTCCCAGTGGAGAGCATGGCCATATCATACCTAGCATCTTCTGTAGCAGAAGCGATATGTGGAGTCATCACTACATTCGGAAGTTTACGGAGGCCTTTTGCTGTCTTCGGTTCTTTCTCATAGACATCTAGTCCTGCTCCTCTGATTATACCATTTGTCAATGCATGTACAAGAGCATTCTCATCCACAACAGGTCCACGGGAAGTATTCACTAGATATGCACTTTTCTTCATCATACTGAGTCTTTCAGTATTTATAAGATGCTTGGTAGTGGGAAGGAGTGGAACATGTAGAGATATAATATCAGCAATCTTCAATACCTCTTCTGGAGAACTATAGAATGTCGCTCCGAGTTCTCTTTCTAGATTCTCATTTTTTGTAATATCATAATAGGCAATATTCATACCAAAGGCTTTCTTACCTTTCTCTGCTACTTCAGAACCTATTTTACCTGTACCTATTATACCTAGAGTCTTACCATGAAGTCTTATACCATGTAGATTCATCGGATCCCAACCCTTCCATTTACCTTTCCTCATCATAGCATCACCCTCTACTATCCTACATGTAAGAGCAAGAATTAGAGCCCAAGTATGTTCTGATACCCTATCTGCGCCACCGCCGGGGGTATTGGTAATATAGATATTTCTTTTCTTTGCTTCATCTATCTTTATATTATTATATCCAATTGCATAATTAGCATATATCTTCACTGTCGGAGCTGCGTCCATAACACTAGCATCTATCTGATCTGTAAGAAGAGTGAGTACACCATCGTATTCCTTCTGTTTAAGGAAATGTATTATTTCGCTTTTCTTCAAAGGTCTATTCTCTGGACTAATATCTACATTATATCCTTTATCAGTGAGCATCTTCACCCCCGCATCCAATATCTTTCTTGTTATAAATATATTTTTCATAGGAATTATTTGTAAATTATTATTTTATTTTATTAAATACTCTTAATTTATCTTCTACGACTTTCTGCATGGCATTTCTAGCACCCTTCAGATATTTATAAGGTGATATTTCATCTGGATTCTCTTGCAGAGACTTCATAAGACCGACTCTATATGCTACGCGTAGCTCAGTATTCACATGTACTATAGCTACACCATTATCTATAGCTCCTGTAATATCTTCATTGGAATTACCAGATCCACCATGAAGAACTAGAGGTACACCAGCTACTTCATGTATTTCACCAATTCTCTTTATATTCAAAGCTGGATTTTTCCCACCTTTGAGCATTCCATGTATATTACCAACAGCTGGAGCGAGTAGATCTACACCTGTCTTAATTACGAAATCCTTGGCTTGTTCTCCTGTTGTTAGATATTCATCTGTAATATTCACACCTTTTGGAATCTCAGAAAGGACTTTGGAACTCTTACCAATAAAACCTATTTCTGCTTCAATAAGCATATTAGGATTCTTTGATTTCGCATATTCTATGCATTTCTTTGTAACTTCAACATTCTCATCTAGAGAAAGCTCTGTGCCATCGAATATTACAGCATCGAATCCAGCATCTACTACTTCTTTAACTCTATCGAATGAATATGTATGATCAGCATTGAGAAAAACTGGCTCACCAGTATACTCTCTATATGTCTTTACAATACTTGCTATTTCCCTAATACCAATAAAATCTCTCTCACCTTCTGATACACCTATAATAACTGGTACTTGGAGTTCCTTCGTAGCGAGTACCACAGCCCAGAAGCCCTCTGTATTAGAAATATTGAAATGTCCTATTGCTTTTTTATTCTCTAATGCCCATTTTATATATTCTTGTAGATTTTTCATTATTTTTTTTATTTATATGTTATAATTCTATCATATATGTTTGGAAAAGATATTGATTTTTTAGGAATTGGGGATATTACTACTGATGCTTTCATCAGGATAAAGGATGCTCATATAAATTGCAATATAAATAAAGAGAATTGTGAGCTATGTATGCGCTTCGGTGATAAGGTACCTTTCGAATATGTGAAGGTATTGAAGGCTGTTGGGAATTCTGCCAATGCTACCGTATCTGCAGCACGTCTAGGTCTACGATCTAGTCTTATGGCAAATATAGGAAATGATGATAATGGTACAGATTGTATAAATGAATTAAAAAAGAATAAAGTAGATACAAGATACATGAAAAAGCATCATGGAAAGCCTACTAATTATCATTTCGTATTATGGTATACAGATGACCGTACAATATTAGTGAATCATATTGAATATGATTATTCCCTTCCTAGATCAATAAAAACTCCGAAATGGATATATCTCTCATCTCTTGCATCTAATAGTTATGATTATCATTTAGAAATATTGAAATATCTTGATAATCATAAAGATGTGAAATTAGTTTTCCAGCCTGGAACATTCCAGATGAAATTGGGTGTGAATAAATTAAGAGAAATATATCGTCATAGTGAGATTTTCGTATGCAATGTAGAAGAATCACAGAGAATATTGGAAAATAATACAAAAGATATAAAAAAATTATTAGCAGAAATGCATGCATTAGGGCCGAAGATAGTACTCATAACAGATGGACCAAAAGGCGCCTATATGCTAGATGGTGAACATTTCTATTATATGCCAATATATCCAGATCCGAAGCCTCCAGTAGAACGCACTGGTTGTGGAGATGCCTTTGCTTCTACCTTCACCTCTGCTATACATATGGGGAAATCTCCATTAGAAGCATTGCTTTGGGCACCTGTGAATCCTATGTCTGTAGTGCAGTATGTCGGTGCACAAGAAGGGCTTCTTACTCTTGATCAATTTGATTGGTGGCTCAAGAGAGCACCAGATGACTATAAACCGAGGGAGATTTAGTTGATCAAAAACCCATTTTCCCTTTTGGTTTTATTGGTTGCTCTATAAGGTGTTTAACTACTGCATTTTGAGGTGCCAATCTGGTACCTCAAACTCTCAAATTCATTCTTAGACAATTGCATCATAAAATCTAGTGGAAATCTTTGTTGAGCCACTTATTCTTATATTCTTCAAAACTATCATTCAATATCGCTAGTCTTGCTCCCTCTACTAGACTAACTATATAGAAAAGATTATGAATTGAGAGTAGTGTTGCTCCAAATATTTCCTTTGATCTGAAAAGATGTGAAATATAAGCACGAGTATAATGCATACAGGTATAGCATGAACAATCTGTATCTAATTTTGTAAAATCATCTCTATATTTTGCATTCGAAATATTCATTCTACCTTCTTTAGTGTAGAAAGCCCCATTACGAGCAATGCGTGTCGGGGAAACACAGTCAAAAGTATCCATTCCATTTTCAATACCCAGAAGAATATCATTTGGTTCACCTATACCCAGTAGATGTCTCGGTTTATTTTCTGGAAGTAGATCTGCTACCCAACCTACAGCATTGTGCATATCTTCTTTATCGAATGATCCTCCGATACCGAATCCGTCGAAATCCATTCTTCCTATTACCTTCGCACTCTCCTTCCGTAGATCCTCATAGCGACCTCCCTGCACTATACCAAATAGGTATTGCTCTTTGTTTTTATTATTTTTATGGAAATCTAATGATCTCCTAGCCCATCTATGTGTTCTATCCATTGCTTCTTTCTGATATTTATATTCTGCAGTTGGAGATGTGCATTCATCAAAGGCAAATATTATATCTGCGCCAATATTATGCTGTATTTCTATTGAAACTTCTGGTGTGAAGTGATGTGTACTGCCATCTATTATGGACTTAAATTCTACTCCGTCTTCATTGATCCTAGCTAGAGATGAACCAGAGGAAGGTATATCGCTACCTTCCTCTATTTTATTATTTGATTTATTAATCTTACCAACACTTTTATCAAAGCCGGCACCGAGAGAGAATGCTTGGAAACCACCAGAGTCAGTAAAGGTAGGGCTTTGCCAATTCATATAATTATGTATTCCACCTGCCTTTTTTATTATTTTATCCCCTGGTTCTAGATATAGATGATAGGTATTTGCAAGTACCGCCTGAGCACCGAGAGAAGAGACTTGTTCTGGTGAGAGAGATTTCACTGTGGCCTTCGTACCTACGACAATAAAAGCAGGAGTATTTATTATTCCATGTGCTGTCTCAATCTTCCCAACTCTTCCCCTTTTACCTTTTATATTTTTCTCTATATGGAATATATGACTCATGATGATATACTATACCTATAATATAAATAAAACAAAATGAATAGTAAGTTATCAAAGCAAGAAATAAATGAGAATATCCACGAGCATATGGAGGAGATAGGTAAGGAGTTCAAAAATGGTTTCGAAGAAATGAAGAAATATCCGAAATCTGTAACAATATTTGGTTCATCTCATTCTACTCCAGCCAGTCCACATTATAGACAAGCACAGGAATTAGCATATCGTATTGCTAAAGAATTGGAATACACAGTGATAACAGGTGGTGGACCAGGGATAATGTCTGCAGCTAATCTCGGTGCACAGGAAGCACAAGGTAATTCTGTAGGTTTCACTATCTACCTTCCGAATGAACAGCATAAGAATGCCTATTTAGATCATGATGTTAATTTCAAATACTTTTTCATTAGGAAAGCAATGCTTGCTTTCTCCGCCGAGTCATTCGTATTCTTCCCTGGTGGATATGGAACATTCGATGAATTCTTCACTATTATTACTCTAATACAAACTAATAAAATACCGAGAGTACCGATGATACTAGTAGGTAAAGATTATTGGAATGCATTCAGGAATTTCATTTCATCATATATGTTAGAGAAACATCATGCTATATCTCCAGATGATCTAGACCTATTCATAGTCACAGATAATTTAGATAAAGTTATAGAAATAATAAAAACAGCTCCAATATCGAAATGGTGGGAAAATATTGATTAATAAGTAGAAGGTTAATAGACAAAAAACACTATTCAGAAGAATAGTGTTTTTTGTTTGATTAGACGAGTCTGATATTACCAGTTGCTACGTCCTTCTCCTCTGCTGTTTCCACGAGGAGCACGTGGCTCCATAGGGCGAGCCTCGTTAACAGTAAGAGATCTTCCTTCGAGCTCTTTGCCATTAAACATATTAATAGCGTTGTCTGCCTCAGCATCATTTGCCATTTGGACGAATCCAAAGCCTTTTGATCGGCCTGTCATCTTGTCCATGATTATGCTTGCTGATTCGACTGCTCCGGCAGCTTCGAAGTGCTTCTTCAGCGTATCTTCGCTAGTACCGTAAGAAATACCTCCTACATATAGCTTCTTTGCCATTTTCTTTTTAACCTCGTCTTTAAATATAAACGTAAGCGACTAGGAAAACTTACCATGGAAGTATACAGGAATATGGGAATTTGTCAACTATTCTGCCTAATTCTAGAATTTCTCCCCCCATTTATCCCAAGCGGGATAGATAAAGGTCGATACGAGAAGACATGGTACGACAAGTACGGCAACTGTGGCCCATAGAATGAAACTGATCATTTTCATTGCTGTTTCCATATTGAATTATATTATATTAAATATGTGGAAAAGTGAAGAGACTTGCATAGACTAGAAGTATGATAGAATATTAACAGAATTAAGTGGCGGTTAACATCAACCATTGGGGGATAGATGATCCTTGAAGTTTGCGAGCCAATGTCGGAAAGTTTCGGATTACTTTTTCCAGATCGTACAGTAGAGGAAAAAGAATTCTTTATGACTCGTTTTATAAGAGACGAGCATAAAAGGAGGACGGAAGAAGTGCTAAAAAAACTTCCGAAGAATACGGTCAAAGAGTAAGGACTACCATGTCCTGAAACGACCACACACACCCCCCTGCCCACAAGGCTCGGGGGTATGTTTTTTTATAAATTAAAAAAAGTCCCAACTAGTATAAAGACTATTGGGACATAAATTGAATAGTTGGGCTACCGCCCTGAAGTACAAAGATCCCTGAGCAAGGCCATGCGTATGAGCATACCATTCCTCACCTGTCGGAAATAGGCAGCTCTATGATCAGAATCAACTTCCTTGGCTATCTCTTCAACTCTAGGAAGTGGATGGAGAAGGACTGCATCTTTCTTCATCATTTGCATCTCCGGCATTCCAATACGTAGATTGAGTGTACTATTCACACCTCCGCGCTCCTTCTGAACACGAGTCCAGTAGACAATGTCAGATGTACTCAAAGCCAATTCCATTTCCTCAGTCTCGACGAATGGACTATCATGTTCTTGAAGATGAGCAATAATGTCTTCCCCCATTCTGAGATTCGCTGGGGAGATGAAAATAAATCTGACCTTTTCGTACTTTGTTAGAAGATAGACCAATGACCTGGCCGTGCGACCATTCACTAGATCACCACCGATAGTCACAGTAATATCATGAGTTCTACCAAGCTCTCTACGTATAGTATAGAGATCGAGTAATGCCTGAGTAGGATGCTGTCCACTACCATCACCAGCATTCACTATGGAAGTTCTATAGTCATACATATCCACGATAGAAGCAGCTCTATCTGCACCACCGGTCTCATGGTGACGTAGAACCAGAATATCTGGATCATATTGACAGAGAGCATTTGTAGTATCTTCCAGAGTCTCACCCTTCACTGCCGAAGAGAATTCTCTGGCATTCTCTGTCTGTATCGAATGCATACCGAGGTGATGCGCCGCAGAACAAAATGAAAATCTTGTCCGTGTCGATGGCTCATAAAAAACAGCAAAGAGAAGCTTCCCTTCACACTCATTCCTCAATGCTGTTCTTCCCTCAGGATGATCATACTGGACACCAAGTTCATCGGTATCCTTGAATAATTTCTCTAAAGCAAATCTATCGAATTGCTGTGAACGAAGTATATGTTTCATAACTATTTATCCTGTATTTCTACGGTTAAGTTTGATTGTCAATCTGATATTACAGTACACCCTAATATGATAAAGTCAATTGTGGTGGACCCTACAGGACTCGCTCGCCTACGCTCGCTCCAACTTTCTCCTCGACGATAGATTATTTCTTTAATTTATTCATCACATTTAAAAGTGTTCTTACTTCATACAGGGGTAAGTCTTTGTATAATACAAATATTAATACTATAATATATATATATGTCAAATAGATATAAGGGTTTCACTTTAATTGAATTATTAGTAGTTATCTCTATAATTGGTTTATTATCTAGTGTAGTCCTTTCAAGTCTAAATACTGCAAGAGAAAAAGCTAGAATAGCATCAGGACAAGCATTCCATACACAGATGCACTCAATAAATGGTGCAAATGCTATTCTTATGTTATCTCTAGATGAAGGGTCTGGATCACAAACAGCCAATACTGCTGATGGAACTGATGCCAGTCTCATAAATAATCCAACATGGACAGACGGTATATTAAGGAATGCTTTAGACTTCAATGGAACAAATTATGTTTTAACAACTGATTTGAGAGCGCGAGCAGATCTAGTCGGAGGCGCTCAGGGGGCAATACTTATAACTACGTGGATATATCCTACAGAGCACTCTGGTGACTATAGAATGATAGCAAATGGTTTACCAGGTATTCTATATTTTGCTATAGATCCATCAAGAAGATTAAGAATAATGACAAGAGATTATAGTAACATTATAAATTCAAATTACTGGCCAACATCAAATGCAATTATCCCTTTAAATAAATGGACTCATGTAGCACTACTTATTGATGGTGGAGTAGGTTATAAATTCTTTATAGATGGTAAATTAGATAAAGAAGAAGCAGTACCATTATTATCTATTGAAAATATGAGTGGAAATCCAACGTCTATTGGTAGATCACATAGTAGTGTTGGAATCGAATTAGGTAGATACTTCAGAGGTAAAATAGATGATTTTCGTGTGTATTATTATATTTATTAAATTTTGCTGTGGACCCTACAGGACTCGGTCACGCATAATTTTCTGCTGAAAATTTGCGCGACCCCGGCTCGGCGCCGTCGCGCCTCCGCCTTTCTCGTCCAAGTTGTGTCACTTAGGCAGAATAAAAGAGAGACATTGGTCTCTCTTTTATTCTGCTGTGGACCCTACAGGACTCGAACCTGCCACCTCCTCATTGCAAATGAGGCGCTCTAGCCAGATGAGCTAAGGGCCCGTATATACTTATGTTTAATGATTTTACATTATTTTTCCTCTAATGCAAGTTGTAAAACATGATGTAGGAATTCCGGCATAGTACCACCTACAGCATACAGAGCCTTCGGTAGAAGAGAGGCTTCTGTAAGTCCAGGTAAAGTATTGGCCTCAAGAGCGAATATTCCCCTTCTCGGAGTTACGATGAAATCAATACGAGAATAATGACGTAGGCCCAATGCCTTATGAATTTCTCTTGCCATATTTTCCAATTCAATTTTCGTATTATAATCGAATGTACTAGGTACTATTTCTTCTGACATTCCAGGCGTATACTTCGCATCATAGTCAAAGAAAGTTGATTTCAAAGGTCGTATCTCCACAGCTGGTAATGTATAGATATCTTGATTCCTGAATCCATCTATTACACCAACAGTAGCTTCCCTACCTGCAATATATTCCTCAATCATCACAGTATCACTATGTTTAAAAGCATCATTTACTGATTTTTCAAAAGAATTGAAATCCTTTACAATATAAACCCCTACAGAGGATCCACTAGATATAGACTTCACTACGAAAGGTAGAGTGAATGATCGGAATAGTTCCTTCAGAAGATCTGGAGAAACTTTATCTTTACTATCAATAACTTTATGCTCTGGAGTCTTTATTTTATTTTTCTTGAAAACATCCTTGGTCATAAGTTTATTCATACTAATAGCAGAAGAAAGTGAACCTGATCCAGTAAATGGTATCTTATGTCTCTCGAGTATATGTGCTAGCTTGCCATCTTCACCATAATATCCATGCAGAGCATTCCAGATCACATCTGTATGTGAGAAAATATTATGAATATTAGTAGTGAGACCATTCCTATGCCATATACCATCTCTTGAGATGAATATATCCTGTGGCTCATATATATCACTAGGTAGATTATGTAGAACAGTAGCACCCGTACCGAGTGATACATCATATTCATTACTTGGTCCTCCACGAAGAACCGCTACTCTTATCCTATACATAGGAATATTATATCATAGGAAATTCTTACTTCGCAGTTTCTTGTGATATGTAATAGCGAATCTATGTGCTTCATTATTCGCAATTAAAATCAATTTCTTATTTTCCTCTATAATTTTCTTATTACCTAGGAAATGATCAGGTCTATGATTATTATCTTTCACAATAGAAACTATAGGAATATCCTTTATTATACTTCTCACAATATTCAATTGATTAATACCACCATCTATAACAATAAGATCTGGAAATTCCCATTCTGTATGTTGTAATCTTCTATTCAATATCTCTTTCAACCCTGCCACATCATCATTCTTATCTATCTTTATTTTGAATTTCCTATATTGATTTTTATTTATTTCACCATTCTTTATTACTACCATAACACCCACAGTGTCTTTCCCAGACATATGGGCAATATCATAAGCCTCAATACGGAAATTATCTTTATTAGAACTATTTATTGTTTTTTCCGATTTTATAAGTGAAATATCCTGAATATGATTCAATGCATACAATGTCTTCTTCATTTCATTTGCTTTTTCGAATTCATTCTTCTTTACGTATTCATTCATTTCCTTCTCTAATACCTTTGCAAGCTTACTCTTTTTGCCTTGAAAAAATAGAACAATATTCCTTATTGTTTTCTGATACTCTTTCCTTGCTTCTGGAGACTCAGTGTCTGGAGAAAGTCCAATAGAGCGATAAAATAATTCATGATATTTAATATTACATTTCTCATCTCGGTATGGGAATATCTTCCTGACTATCTTCAGAGCTTCCTTAAGAAGAGAATTATCTGTATATGGACCGAATTTATATTTTATTCTATATAGCTGATTATTCAATTCTATATTATCCAATACTCTTTCTCTTATAAGAATAATCCTTGGGAATTCTTCATCAGTAATAATTACATAATTGAAACTCTTATTATCTTTCTCTTTCGTATTATAATATGGTTTCCATTTCTTTATTTCATTACTTTCTAGGATAATAGCCTCAAGAACAGAGTCCGTCTCTGTATATTCTATCTTTTTCGCTTTTACTATCATATCTACTAATAGAGGTCCACGAGTCTTCATGAGATCAGGATTAAAGTAGCTACGCATACGGTCTCGTAGAGATGTAGCACGTCCAATATATAAAATTTTTTCCTCTTTATCTTTGAAAAAATATATTCCGGGGGAATCGGGAAGATTTGTATTTCTTAATTCTTTCATCTTATTTTTCCTTATTTTTTCAAAACTCTCTTCAGATATTTTGCAGTATAAGACTTTTCATTTCTTATCACATCCTCTGGTGTACCCTTGGCTACTACCTTACCACCACGCAGGCCTCCCTCTGGACCAATATCGATAATATAATCAGAACACTTTATTAAATCTAGATTATGCTCTATAACTACTACTGTATTACCCTTATTCACGAGATTCTGCAATATATCTATAAGTTTCTTCACATCCTCATAATGTAGCCCTACTGTCGGCTCATCTAGAAGATATATTGTTTTCTGTAGATGTGCACGATAAAGCTCAGAAGAAATCTTCACTCTCTGTGCCTCACCACCAGAGAGAGTAGTAGCACTCTGACCTAGCTCTAGATAACCGAGACCTACTTCATCCAATGTCTTCAATCTATCACTCACAGCAGGAATATCTTCGAAGAATATCAGAGCATCTTCTACTGTCATATGGAGAATATCGTATACATTTTTGCCTTTATACTTTATTTCCAATGTCTCTTTCATAAATCTCTTTCCATTGCAGATCTCACAAGGAACATAGACAGTCGGTAAGAAATGCATTTCTACAGCTATTTCTCCATTACCCTCACAAGCTTCACAACGTCCACCCTTCACATTGAATGAGAATCTCCCTGGACCCCATCCACGAGCACGTGCTTCTGCAGATGATGCCAATAAATCACGTATATGTTGCCACGCTCCGGTATATGTGACAGGGTTGGACCGCGGTGTACGCCCGATGGCTCCCTGATCAATAAGAATAGTCCTACCTAAATATTCACTACCTGTGAAGCTTCCACAATTATATAATTCTGCTGTTCTATGTCTTCTCTCTAATTTCCCTTGCAGATTCTTATATAAAATCTCATACATAAGTGAACTTTTCCCAGAACCAGAAACTCCAGTAATAACATTGAAGCATCCTAAAGGAATATCAATATTCATATCTTTTATATTCCAAATATTCCCGCCACGTATCATTATCTTACCTTTCGGCTCTCTACGTACATCTGGTATATCTATTTTCGTCTCTCCACGCAGATAAGATAGAGTAAGAGAATCGGAATCATTCTTCTTTGCAGTGAGTAGCTTATCGAGATATCCAGAGACTATTACCTCACCACCATGCACACCAGCACCAGGACCAATATCTATAAGATAATCAGATGCGAACATTGTATCTTCATCATGTTCTACGACTATTATAGTATTACCGAGATCACGAAGTTCAATAAGAGTTTTTATTAGTCTATCATTATCCTTCTGATGCAATCCTATTGTCGGTTCATCTAATACATATAGAGCACCGACAAGGCCTGAGCCGAGCTGAGAGGCTAGACGTATACGCTGAGCTTCACCACCAGAGAGTGTATTGGCACGACGATCGAGAGTTAGATACTCTATACCGACATTAATCATGAATTGTAATCTTGATTCTATTTCCTTTAGAATCACTTTTGCGATTTCCCTTTCTGTTTCTGTTAATTTTATTTTATTGAAGAATTGTCTAGTTTCCTCTATAGACATAGAAGTAATATTTACAATATTCTTATTATCTATATTGATAAATAAGGCCTCCGGTCGTAGACGATCACCCTTACAGATAGGACATATTTCATTATTGAAGAATTCCCTAGTACCTAAACCATTACATGCTGGACAAGCTCCATAAGGTGAATTAAATGAGAAAAGTCTCGGCTCTATCTCTGGATAGGAGAAGCCATCATATGGACACATGAACTTTACTGACATTAATTTCTCTTCATCTGCAAATTCAATTTTTATAAGTCCTTGGGCTTCTTCTATAGCCTTCTCTAGAGATTCTGAAAGTCTTTCTCTAGCATTCTCTATTTGCTTCTTATTCCTGAATTCAGAAAGAAATATCTCATCTACTAGAACATCTATATCATGTTTCTTATTCTTATCTATTAATATCTGTTCTCGTAGACGCATGAGCTTGCCATCTACTTTTACCTTATCATAGCCCTTACCGAGAAGATCATAGAGTAATTGATAATATTCACCCTTCCTACCGACGACGATAGGAGCGAAGATCTTCACCTTCTCAACATCAATACCGATTCCCATTACTTTCTTCCCACTTTTATTATGATTAGTGACTTGCTTTATAATAGTCTCCAATATTTCTTCTTTCGAAATACGATGAATCTCTCTATTACATACTAAACAATGTGGCTTACCCACACGAGCATAGAGTATACGTAGATAATCATATATCTCAGTAATAGTCGCTACTGTAGAACGTGGATTATTGGATCTTGATTTCTGATCAATAGAAATAGCTGGAGAGAGACCAATAATCTCATCAACATCTGGTTTCTGCATTTGATGAAGAAATTGTCTAGCATATGAAGATAGAGATTCTACATATCTCCTCTGTCCTTCAGCGAATATTGTATCGAAGGCGAGTGAGCTCTTCCCAGAGCCAGAAAGCCCTGTTATAGCGATAAGCTTATTCCTCGGCATTTCTACCGTAATATTTTTCAGATTATGCGTTCTTGCCCCCTTTACTATTATTTTATCCTCCATAAGGGGGATATTATACATCTATTTCGTCAAACTATCAACCTCTCGTACTATTTCATCTAGAGATACCACTGCTTTTACCATATATCTATCTGCTCCCAATGCCTTGGCCTTCTCTCTATCGCTCTCTTTACTAACATTAGAAAGTACGATGACTGGTATATGACGCAGTTTTTCATTCATTTTCATTTTCTGTAGGAAATTGAATCCATCAATATCAGGAAGTAGAATATCTAGAAGTATTACATCTGGTATATCTTTCTTTAAGTATTCGAAGGCATCATTACCATTCTCAGCTTTGAATATTATATGGCCATAGGATTCAAATTTCTTTACCAGAATCATTCCTAATAATTTATCATCTTCTATCCAGAGCACTTTCTTCTGTGATTTCTTAGGATCATCTTTATTATTCACATAATTATCTTTAACAAATTCGTATCCGAAGAAATTATCAATCTTTGCTATTACTTCATCTGGCTCTATATGTGTCTTTATTATATAGTCCTTCACGCTAGAAGTAGAAGGTATTCTCCTAACTTCTATAGGAGAACCAGAATGAGATATTACCATGGCTGGTATTTTCGTAATAAGTCTGTCGAAACTTTTCTCAGTCAATACTTCATAACCATCCTTCACAGATAATGCGAGATCTATAAGAGCCATATCAGGATTCTGTTCTCTCATATACTTTAGAGCCTCTTCTCCATTATCTATTGTAAGAGTTGCATACCCTCTCTTATTCAATTTCTCGGCGAGTGCGCTAGAGAAAGATTTATTATTTATAGCTAGGAGAATTTTCTCTTTTCTAGCTTGATCACCTCTTTTATTATTTTCTTCCATATGATTTTATATACACCTTGTATTATATCATATATTTTTTTAATTCAAGCAATTCATCTCTTATTATAGCTGCGGTTTCGAAATCCAATATCTTCACTGCTTCTTCCATTGCTTTCTCTTTATCTTTTATCAATTTCTGTGGATTAATACGAGCGAATTCCTCATCTATTTTTAATAATTCCCTCACTGTCTTATCATGTTCTGTTCTTAATTCATCTGTAATATCGTGGATTTTCTTCAATATAGTCTTAGGAGTGATATTATGCTTCTTATTATGCGTAATCTGTATAGTTCTTCTACGATCTGTCTCTTTCACTGCTCTATCTATAGATCCAGTGATAATATCTGCATAGAGTATTACTCTACCATCTATATTACGTGCTGCACGACCGATAATCTGTATGAGAGATGTTTCTGAACGTAGGAAACCTTCTTTATCAGCATCAAGTATTCCAATAAGTGAAACTTCCGGTAAATCTAAACCTTCACGAAGGAGATTCACACCGACAATACAATCAAATTTGCCTTTACGGAAATCTGTAAGAATAGTTATTCTATCTATAGTTTTAATATCACTGTGTAGATATTCTGCCTTTATACCTTTCTCCTTCAGATAAATACTGAGATCTTCTGCCATTTTCTTCGTAAGTGTTGTCGCTATTACCCTATTACCTGTCTTTATTGTTTTCTCTGCTTGTTTTATGAAATCTATTATCTGACCTTTATATTTTCCTTTCTCTGCCACTGGTTTTATTTCAATTATCGGATCTACGAGTCCAGTAGGACGGATAATCTGTTCCACTATTTGTTCACTCTTATCTATTTCATAATGTCCTGGTGTTGCTGATGTATATATTATTTGACCTGTATTACTTTCGAATTCCGCGAATTTCATAGGGCGATTATCTCTTGCAGAAGGTAGGCGGAAACCGTAATCAATCAATGTATTCTTCCTAGAGGCGTCACCGGCATACATACCATTCAATTGTGGTACTGTCACATGGCTTTCATCTATTATTGTGAGGAAATCAGGTGAACCATCTTCATTATGAGGAAAATAGGAGAGGAGGCTGTCTGGTGGTTCACCAGCATCCTTACCAGAGAAATGTCTGGAATAATTCTCTATTCCATTACAATATCCAATCTCTTTTATAAGAGCTAGATCATATTTCACTCTTCTCTTCAGTCTTTCTGCTTCTAGATTCTTCCCTGCTTTTTCTAATTCCTTTAATCTTATATCTAATTCTTCTTTTATTGTTTTGAAAGCTTTCTTTGATTGTTCATCATTACTTATGAAGTGCTTGGCTGGGAAAAGAAAGATAGTCTCATGTTCTGCTCTTATAGATCTTGTAACGGGATCCAATTCTATAATACTCTCTATTACACTATCATTATAATCTATTCTATATATCGTTTTATCATTGACTGGCATTATTTCTATCATATTACCGAGTGCGCGGAACATGCCCGCTTTAAGATCTGCAGTCGTTCTTTCGAAATGTATATTGATAAGTTTGCGTATGAGTTCTGATCTAGAGGATTCCATACCCTTACTAATCTTCAAATTAACTTTCTCATATTCCACTGGACTGCCAAGTCCATATATACATGATACAGAAGCTACTATTATCACATCTTTTCTTGTGAGTAATGCTTGTGTTGAAGCATGACGCAGTCTATCTATCTCCTCATTTATCATTGCCTCTTTCTCTATATATGTATCTGTTATTGGCATATACGCCTCTGGCTGATAATAGTCATAATATGATACGAAATAATGTACTGCATTATCAGGGAAAAATTCTCTATATTCCTGTGCTAGCTGTGCAGCTAAAGTTTTATTATGAGCTATTACTAAAGTCGGTTTATTGTATTTAACTATCACATTAGCCATAGTGAAAGTCTTACCAGAACCTGTAATTCCAAAAAGTGTTTGATGGGAAAGGCCTTTATTTAAACCTTTTATTAGATTCTCTATAGCCTTCGGTTGATCTCCGGCTGGAGACATTTTCTCTGATATTGTGAAAATGGGTTTCTGTGACATGTGGATAGAGTAGCATAAATTGATAAAAAGGATAAATAGAAAAAGCTGTCTGCAGGAAATATGCAAACAGCTTGATGCAGAAGGACATTCTTCTTCAGTCCATGTAATATGGCTGTCGACTAGCCAATCTTCTGAGGAGCCTATCAGGATTGGATCTTCTGATTTTCTCATGCAGGAGATGTGGATTTGCCAGAAAGAAGGCAATATGAGTAATCTTGAGATTATATTTGCGTTGACGGAATTCTTCTGCTGTAAGCCAGCTAGTTACCTCTGGTACTTTATTCCAATAGATAAGTTCTTCCCATTCATCCCCATTCTTTCTCCAAGCAACACTGCCATGTACAGGTTGCCCAGAAAAGACTGCACCTAATTCCTTCTTACGGAAAAGATCCGTATCTGCGTCTATAGTATGTCCACTCATTTTTCTGCCTTTGTACTATTTTTGCTCATTGTTCTCTTCACCTACAGCCATGTAGGCAAGAACATGCAAAAACGAGCTCAGATTTTATTCCAGAGCTCGTTTTTATGATTTATCTTTAATTTCTTTTATTTAGATACATCATAAGGACAAACTCTGGAATAATTAGAGCTCACAATCAGTGTCTTTATGAAATTATATGATGTATATTTCACGATGATTATTGTATACCTATATTATTTTTTACGCAATAGTACTTTCTTCACAGCTTCTTTTATATCTTTTTCTCCCATTCCATAATATTCTAATAATTCATCTGGTGTGCCACTTTGGCCGAATTTATCTTTAACACCTACGAATTCCATCGGTACAGGGTAATGTCTCGCTAGACACTCCGCTACTGCAGAACCCATACCACCAGCGATCTGATGTTCCTCTACTGTCACTATTGCACCAGTCTCATGTGCTAATTTCCAAATAGTATCTTCATCTAGTGGTTTGATCGTAGCTAGATTTATCACCTTTACTTTCTTACCATCTTTCTCCAATTCATTCGCTACTCTCAATGCCTTATATACTAGAGCACCAGTAACTATAATTCCCACTTCTGCTCTTTCATTATTGGCAGGAAAGAAAAGTAATTGAGCTTTACCGATCTCGAAAGGCGTATCTTCTGTTGTGATAATTGGAGTCTTCTCACGAGCTAGACGTATATATGTAGGGAGTTTTGTAGATGCACATGCTATTGTCGCTTTCTTAGCTTCTATAGAATCACAAGGAGATATCACCACCATATTAGGAATTACTCTTGTTATAGCCATATCCTCTATTGCTTGATGTGTACCTCCATCTGGACCTACAGATATACCTGCATGTGAGCCTGCAATCTTCACTGGTTGATTATTATAACAAACAGTAGTACGTATCTGCTCCCAATTCCTACCTGGAGAAAACATTGCATATGAAGTAATGAAAGGAATCTTACCCATAGCGGCCATACCAGATGCTACACTTACCATACTCTGTTCTGCTATACCTACCTGTATGAATCTGTCTGGATATTTATTACGTAGAAGATGCATCTGTGTTGATTCTGTAAGATCTGAACATAGACCTACTACTCTCTTATCTCTATCACCTGCAATAAATAGACCCTCACCGAAACCTTTACGTATTGGTAATTGTTCAATATCATTATCAAATAATTTTGGATTTAACTTTTGTTCTGAATTTATCAT
>CAZDRC010000002.1:1557-3160 GCA_964507965.1 uncultured Candidatus Saccharibacteria bacterium | reverse complement strand
AATTATTCATGCTCTCCCCTCACCTTTCCACCCATTGTTCTCACCATATGTAATGCCTTTCTGGCTGTCTCTATTTCCTCAGGAGTTGTCGGTGTCTTACCATGCCATTGATACTGTCTTTCGAATTCTGGTATTCCCTTCGATGCTATCGTATAGCAGATTATGACTGATGGTCTATCAAAAACAGATAATGCCTGCGTCCAGGCTCCATCTAGAGCACGGAAATTGTGCCCATCCACTTCCTGTACATGCCAATTGAAGGCATGCCATTTATCAGCAAATGGATTAAGAGGCATTACATCTTCTGTGAATCCGTCTATTTGTATATTATTCCTATCTACGAAAACTGTTAGATTCTGTATTCTTTCTTTACCTGCATGCATTATTGCCTCCCAATTCTGTCCCTCATCTAGCTCACCATCTCCAGTAAGACAAACGAATTGTTTACCAGATGTCTGTCCGAAATCAATTCTCTCTGCTATAGCCATACCGAGTGCCTGTGATAGACCAGAACCGAGTGGTCCAGAGGAAGTCTCCATTATTGGTAGGAATTCTCTATGTGGATGTCCCTGTAGTCTAGAACCGAATTTTCTCAATGTCTTTAATTCTTCTAATGGGAAATATCCTGAATGTGCAAGAGTAGCATATAGAACTGGACAGATATGTCCATTAGATAATACTAATCTATCTCTGTATTCCCAATCGGGCTTCTTCGGATCATGCTTCAGACCGTGGAAATATAGATAGGTGAATACATCTGCCATACCAAGTGGTCCTGCTGTATGTCCACTTTTAGCCTCTATTAGCATCTCTATTATACTCTGCCTTATTGCATGTGCTTTCTCGTATAGTTGTAGATTTTTCTCTTCTGTTAATGGTGTTGTTGATCGCATTTAATTAAATATTTATTTATATAGATATTATATCATGAAATCTTTTCTAATTTTCTATAGGTATCCACAAGATTATCTGAATTGAATAATGCGGATCCTACTACTAGCCTATCTGCTCCAGCCTTTACTAATTTTATAGATGTATCTAAATCTACAGCACCATCTATCTGTATTGGAAAATCTGGATATACTTTCTCTATCTCTTTTATTTTATCTAGAACCTTAGGATCGAAGGATTGGCCTTGGAATCCAACCTTATCTATTCCCATAAGCTGTATATATACTATTCTATCTTTATATTTTTCTATTATATCTATTGGATCATCTATATGTAGAGCTATTCCTACCTCTACTCTATCGCATGCTGTATCTATTGCTTTATTTATATCTCCCTCTGCTCTTGCATGTATTGCTATTCTTGTCGCACCGAGAGTTATCCACTGTTCTATTGATTCTTCTGGATTATTTATCATTAAATCGAATTCATAATCAATACTTTCCCATTCTGGCATTCCTCTTTCTTCATTCAATATTTCTTCGAAATTCTCATCTTTCTTCCTATATGGCCAAGTCGTAGATGGTACGAATTTCCCATCACAGATATCTATCTGTACTATTGTGGCAAGACCTTTCACCAGAGCTACTTTCTCCTCTATTTCAGAAAAATCTTTTGGTAGAATTGCGGGGATTATTTCTATTTTATTCATATA
>CAZDRC010000002.1:0-1457 GCA_964507965.1 uncultured Candidatus Saccharibacteria bacterium | reverse complement strand
TTTATTCTATATTATCAAGCATTTCTATTCTCCTCATATGTCTAGGATCATTACTAAACTGTGTTGCTAGCCATAGCTTCACCACTTTCTCTACCTCTTCTTGTTCTACGAAGCCTGCACCGATAGAAAGTATATTAGCATCATTATGTTCACGAGAAAGACGGACTATATCCATATTACCACCATAATACACTGCCGATCTTATACCAGGGAAACGATTCACGATGATTGCCTCACCCTGTCCTGACTTTCCAAAAATTATAGCTTTAGTATGTTCTATATCCTTAATTACTCTCATAGCCACAGGTATCATTATCTTTGGATAATCATCGTCTTTATCATAGACATGAGCACCCATATCTTCAATATCAAAACCCTCATCCTTCAAATATTGAACGATTTTATTTTTTAATTCAAAACCTGCATGATCAGCAGCTAAAAGGATTTTCATATTCATAGTTACTATTTTATATCATATTGGACAAATTTACTATATTAGAATAGTATATAGATACAAACGGCTTCGGCCTCGAGGTGGCAGAAATGCCACTTCTGACATTTATAAACCCTTACACAGCTCAATAATTTTCTCCTCAAGGATTCTATGATCATCTACATTTATCATACCTATTTTTTTGATACAAACATCTTGCATCTAGAAGTCTCAATTGAGACAATATTGCCATACGATGTATATTATCATTAAGATCAATATGAAAATAAAATTTACCAATCTTTTCTTTTGTAGTAAGGGGTACAGCCCAGAACACTTGGTTATTGAATTTGCGAAAGATAATAACTGGTCTGCCAAATAATTCTCCCTTCCCATCTTGTTCAAAACCAACATTAGTTCCTAGATGACAAAACCAAATTTCTCGTTCATGAAAAAATAGGCGAGGATTTTTCTCGTCTACTTCCATCTTCTTTTTATTCCATTCTATGAAATTTTTTATCACTCAACTATTCTATATTCCATAAAATATATAGGCAATAGTAAAAAGTTTATATAAAGTTGATATATTGTGGAAAACTATGTATTGGGATTTATATTTCTATTTTTGATTTTGCCATAAATCCAGCCGACAATTGCACTAATTGTAAATAGGACGATAACTATTGCAAACTCATACCCAATTGAATTCTGAATATTCATCATAATATTGACTTTTGGACATACAGTACCCATAGTACCGTCTGTATTTAGGTAAGATCCAATACATGTATCTTGCATAGCAGAGTATATCGATATAACAATTGCTACAATAGTTCCAACAATTCCACCCCTTAACCAATATCTTTTATTCATATTATTTTTTTATTACCAATTTCCATAATAATACCATGTTATAATAATAATCAAAATAATATGTATCATAAACAATTAGTCAATCATGTCGCGACTAAACTCAATGAAGGAGTACCTAGAGAAAAAATAGAAGAGGAACTTGTCAATGATG
>CAZDRC010000001.1:24320-30207 GCA_964507965.1 uncultured Candidatus Saccharibacteria bacterium | reverse complement strand
AAATGTTAATACTTGGTCAGCAGATATCAATAGCCAGCTCACCAGTCTATTATCTACGAAAAATAGTATAGAAAGTAATAAAGATACATTGGATGATTTACTAAATGGTGCAGATGATCTAGATATAAAATCAGAAAGACTTTCTCTACAACAGAAAGAGAGGGCTTATGCAAAATATTTCATAAGAGCCCTATTCGACGGAGTAGTAGGTAGAATACCAGTGAATGTATATGATCAAGCAGGCTCAGGAACAGTAATAGCAACAATATCTGGTAATCAGAAAATAACCAATATCCCTCTGAATGAAGTAGATGCTGTGAAAGTCGTGAATGATCAGAGAGTAGAATTAACATTCGATGCAATACCAAATCTGAAGATAAATGGCAAAGTAATACAAGTAGACCTAGTAGGTACCGCTAGTCAGGGTGTTGTTACATATAATATAAAAATAGCATTCGAAGATACTGATGCACGCATAAGAACAGGTATGAGTAATGATGTAACGATAATTACAAAAGAGATAAAAGATATAATAGTCGTACCGACAACAGCAATAAAGACAAGAAAGGTTGGTGGACAACAGACTAATTATGTAGAAATATTAGGAACAGATGGTCAACCGATACAGAAGAATGTAATTCTAGGAGATTCCGATGATACGAATACAGAAATAAAGGAAGGAATAAATGAGGGAGATAAAATCATAATAAAGACTATAAATGGTATAGCGACAACTGGGAAATCACAGACACCGACAATATTCAGTAGCTTAGGTGGTAGTCAGAACAATGTAATACGCAATGCGAATAGGACAACGGGAACTAGATAGAATAATAATCTAGAATGATAGAAATAAAAAATATAAAAAAAACATATTTAAGTGGAGATAATGAAACCCATGCTCTGAATGGAATAAGTTTCAATATAAAGGATGGAGAATTCGTGGCGATAATGGGACCATCTGGATCTGGTAAATCTACTCTTATGCATATATTAGGAGCTCTGGATACACCCTCTTCTGGAACTTATAAACTAGACGATCACGATGTTTCGAAATTAACAGATGATGAATTGGCAAAGATAAGAAGAGAGAAAATAGGATTCGTTTTCCAATCCTTCAATCTATTACCGAGAGCGACTGTATTGCGTAATGTAACATTACCATTAGTCTATGCACGAATACCAGAAGAAGAAAGAGAGAGAAGAGCAAAAGAGGCATTGGAAAGTGCGGGTATGACTGAAGATCGCTTCAATCACAAGTCTAATCAGCTTTCAGGAGGGCAAATACAAAGAGTAGCTATTGCTAGAGCTCTAGTGAATAATCCTTCCCTAATACTCGCAGATGAACCTACTGGTAATCTCGATACGCATACAGGAAATATTGTTCTTGGCACATTCGAGAAATTGAATAAAGAATTCGGCTGTACTATCATACTGATAACCCATGAGAAAGATGTAGCAGAACATGCAGATAGAATTATCCATATAAGAGACGGTCTAATAGTAGAAGATGGGAAAGATCATAAGAAAAGATCAGTAAATAAATAATAAAATATGACAATAAGAGATATATTACATGAAACATTTTCTGCCTTGACTGCGAATAAAGTACGCACTTCCCTAACAATGCTCGGTATAATTATCGGTATAGGTTCTGTTATTGCTATGGTCTCTATAGGCCAAGGTGCACAAGCATCTATACAGTCTAGTATCGAAGGATTAGGATCTAATCTATTAACGATATATCCAGGATCATTGCAACCGGGTAGGGGAATAGTGTCTTCAGGAAGAGGTGCGGCACAGAGTCTAAAAAATGAGGATACAGAAGTTCTACAATCAATAGATGGGGTAGATATGGTAGCTCCAGAACTTGATAGGAGATTCCAGATAGTATCCTCCATTGGTAATAATACGAATTCTACTGTAATAGGGACGGTTCCAGATTATGCAATAGTAAGAAATCTAGTAACTTCTGAAGGCTCATTCTATACAGAAAGTCAGGAGAAAGGCATGGCAAAAGTAGCAATACTCGGCTCTACTGTGAATAGTGACTTATTTGGAGATGATATGGGAATCGGAAAAACAATAAAGATAAATGGTGTAATATTCAAAGTTATAGGAATATTGGAATCAAAGGGTGGAGCTGGATTTGCAAATAATGATGATATGATATTCATCCCCCTTTCTACAATGCAGAAGATACTGACTGGTGTAGATTATCTATCTACTATCGCTGTGAGTGTAATAGACAAGGATAGTATGGATAGTATTAGAGATACTGCTACAGAACTACTAATAAAGAAACACAGAGTGGATGAAGCAGATTTTTCCATTATTTCTCAGGCCGATATTCTCGGTACATTGAATCAGGTAACAGATGCCTTTACACTTTTTCTAGCTGCTATTGCTAGCATATCTCTAGTCGTAGGAGGAATAGGTATAATGAATATGATGCTCACTACAGTTACGGAGCGCACAAGAGAAATAGGATTACGTAAGGCAATAGGAGCGACAAGAAGAGATATTAATCTACAATTCTTATCAGAAGCAGTAGCTTTAACTCTCATAGGTGGTGCTATAGGAGTAGCTCTAGGATGGGGTATAGCGACAGTAGTATCCTCTCTTGGAATCATACAAACTCAGGTATCTCTTCTCTCCGTAGCACTTGCCTTCGGAGTGTCAGCTATTATCGGTATAACCTTCGGATATTATCCTGCTCGTAGAGCATCGAGATTGAATCCAATAGAAGCATTAAGATATGAATAAAATTAAAATTATAATTATTGGTGGAGGTTTCGGTGGTACATATACAGCGAAATATCTGAAACCTCTTGCGAGAAGTGGAACAGCAGAAATTACTCTTATAAGTAAGGATAATTATTTCCTATTCACTCCCCTACTCCATGAGGTAGCGACCGGAGGTCAATCAATGGAGAATGTGGCAGAGTCTATAGAAGAAATTCTTCGTGGCAGTAATATTAATTTCCTTCAAGATAAAATTGTATCAATAAATATAAAAGATAAGAAAGTTATCACAAAATCAGAAACTTTTTCCTATGATTATTTAGTTATATCTTCTGGATCAGAAACTAATTATTATGGAATACAGGGAGCAAAGGAGAATTCATTTACTTTGAAAAATCTGAAGGATGCTATATCAATAAGAAAGAATATAATAGATTTACATAAGAAAACAAATGATATTTCTTCTATAGTAGTAGGTGCGGGTCCTACGGGTGTAGAGCTTGCAGCAGAACTTATAGAATTCCTACATACAGAAGTTACTCTAGTATCTGCAGGAAATAATATTCTATTACAATATCCAGAGAAAATGCAAAAACTTGCTCATAAGGAATTATTAAGAAAAAAAATAAAAGTAATAACGAATATGGAGGTAGCGAGAGTAGAACAAGGAAAAATAGTTTTCAAAGATAGAAGCTCATTATCAGCGAAGATAATAATCTGGGTTGCTGGAGTGAAACCAATAACAATGAATGTTGGTAATATAGAATATGAAAAAAATGGGAGAATGAAAGTAGATGAATATCTACGAATAAATCCGAATGTATATGCTCTCGGAGATATATCTGGAACATTACCAATGTTGGCTCAGGTAGCTGTGCAACAAGGTAAGAATGTTGCAGAGAATATAATACTGGATATATCAGGGAAGCTTCTTATACCGTTCAAATTCCATGAGAAAGGATTATTAATATCACTTGGCCAATGGTATGCAATAGGTAAAATAGGAAATATTATAATGAGAGGCCCTATAATGTGGTGGCTATGGAGGACTATATATCTATTCAATTTCCATTCTTGGAGAAATAGAATGAATATAGCTCTAGATTGGACTATTAATCTATTCTCACCGAGAGATATTACAGAAATATAATTATTCTTTCTTGTTATTCTTACTGTTATTTATTGCTGATTTTATAAATTCAGTGAAGAGTGGGTGGGGTTTGAGAGGTCTCGCTAGGAATTCTGGGTGGAATTGGGTACCAAGAAAGAATGGATGTATATCACGTGGTAATTCTGCTATTTCCATGAGTGTTCCATCTGGTGATCTTCCAGAGAATACTATTCCCCCTTTCTCAAGTCTATCTATATATTTCGGATTCACTTCATAGCGATGTCTATGTCTTTCTTTTATTAAACTTGTATTATAAGCTTTGCCAGCTATAGAATCTTTCATAAGTTTCGCTTTATATAGCCCTAGTCGCATTGAACCTCCATAATTCCCTTCTTCTATTTTCTTTTTCTGATCTGGCATTATATCTATGATTAGATGTTCTGCCTTCGGATCTATCTCTCTCGTACTGGCATTTGCGAATCCGAGTACATTCCTGGCATATTCTATTGTCATGAGTTGCATACCATAACAAAGTCCGAAATATGGTATCTTATTCTCTCTTGCATAACGTATAACATTCAGCTTCCCTTCTATACCAGTCTCGCCGAAACCTCCAGGAACAATTATTCCATCATATTTATCTAAAGCAGAATAATCTGGTACGAAATCAGGATCATCACTTTCGAAATTCCTAGCATTCACGCTATGTATTTTCGGTTTTACTCTACTATAACAGGAGGAATACTTTATTGCTTCTATTACTGATAGATATGAATCTGTGAGTACGAAATCTCCTGTATTGAAATATTTTCCTACTATAGCTATATTTATTTCTTTTTCGAAATTCTTCACACCTTTTGCGAACTCTTTCCATTTCCCTAAACCTTCTCCTTTTCTTGATTCCAATTTAAAAGTCTTTAATATTATTTCTCCTAATTTATCATTATCGAAATTACCTGGTACATCATATATACTATCTATATCTGGTGCAGATATGACATTATCTTCTTTCAGATTACATGCGATAGCTATCTTCTCTTTCCTTTTCTTATCTACTGGCTTCTCTGATCTTGCTATAATTATATCTGTATATACTCCGTATGAGGCTAGCTGATGTATTGCATTCTGTGTAGGTCTGCTTTTCATTTCTCCTATTTTCGATGGTATTGGTAGATAGCTGACCATAATGAATATTACATCGTCTGGATTCTTGATCTTGAGCAGACGCGCAGCCTCTATGAACATTATATTCTGATAATCACCGACTGTACCACCGATTTCTATTATTGATATTTCTGATTTATTAACTTTTGCTGCATGCTTATAACGTCTTACTATTTCATCTCTTATATGCGGTACTGCTTCTACACATTTCCCTCCATAGCCGAGATTCCTCTCCCTCTCTATTACATCTCTATAAACCATACCTGATGTCATATAGTCATCTGTTAATACATCTCTATTGAGAAATCTTTCATAATTCCCCATATCCTGATCTGTCTCTAGACCAGAATTAAGCACGAAAACTTCCCCATGTTCTGTGGGATTCATAGTTCCAGCATCTACATTAAGATAAGGGTCTACTTTGGACAGACTTACATTGAAACCTTTTGCATGTAGTATTGTACCTATAGAAGATGTAGCTATACCCTTCCCCACTCCTGACATTACACCGCCGACGACGAAGATATATTTATGATTGAATTTCTGTTTTCTTTTCTTTACAGCTCGTCTGGATTTCTTCTTTTTCATATATTGATTCTAGCAGATTGAAGTGAAGACTAGAAGTTGACAATATATGTATATAAATGTCACAAAGTTAAAATAAATTAAGAAAAAAGTAAAAGAAAAGCGCCAGGCTGGGTAGCCAGGCGCAGTGTGAAAATCTGAAAAATCAACCTAGCCAATTGGGTGGCAATTTTTTGCCATGACATTTACCATCAGGATACGCTTCTTTCTCAAGTTCACGGAAAGATGGTAAATCAGCGACAAATAAATTGGCAAGTCTCCACATTGCAAGAATATTAAATT
>CAZDRC010000001.1:4867-24220 GCA_964507965.1 uncultured Candidatus Saccharibacteria bacterium | reverse complement strand
AAAGCTACCGCTTCCGGACTATAGTGTCTAATACCAAAGAAAAACTGGGAAAGAAAAAAGTATACATTTATTGCCTTCAGCAATTCTTCGACAGAAATCGTAGAATTTGAAACCATGATATACCTTCTTACGATATTGATGTGCATTTGAACCTCCATTCGGTTGATTGTTGACTATCACGTAACCACCACAAATCCACTCAATTTCTACCATAAAAATGTTTATTTAGTCAATATTACACATTGAGATACCTCCTCACTGCTAGATAGCTAGATATAGCACCGAGTACAATACCAGAACCCATAATTATAGAGAAAATTTGGCCGAAATTGGAAAGGAAATAACTAGAGAAAATATTCATTATAAGACCCAGATCATTGGAACCCTCAACACCAGCAATCTTCATTATTGCTACATCGCTGTAATATGAGAAAGCAAAGAGTATAAGCAGAGTCAATACACCAGAGAAAACTCCATACATTATCCCAGCCATGACAAAGGGTCCCCTGACATAGGCATTGGATGCACCGACGAGCTTCATCACAGAGATCTCTTCTTTCGAATTATAAATAACAAGACGAACAGTATTGAAAGTAATAATAATAGCAATAATAACGAATATGATAGCGATAGTAGAACCCGCTCTTTCTGCGAATGGTATTATCCTACCTAGACGGTCTATAACTAATTTATTCTGATTATAATTAACTTTATCTACTATATTATTCCCGTCTTTTGAAAGAGAATTCTTACTATCTAGGAAACTAGCAATACCAGCATATTGTGAAGGTTCCTTAGCCTTGATATTGAGTACTGCAGGGAATGGATTGTCCCCTACCTCATCTAATCCTTGGAGAATAAGAGTATTGTCTTTCCATTTTTCTCTGAAATTAATCAATGCCTGATCACGAGAAATATATTCTACTTTTGATACTTCTGGTAATTGTTCTATAGTCTTCTGTAAACCCAATATATCTGCCTCATCAGCATTCAATGTCAGATAGACATTTATATCTACTTTATTCTTCACTTCTTCTATGAGAGTACGGCCAAAAACGCTACTGAACATGAGTGCTCCGAAAGCAGTAAGAGAAAGTGTAATAATAACAATAGCAGAGAATGATAAGAAACCATTTCTCCAGAAATTTATAAAACCTGTTTTTATTATTCTTTTTAAATATGTAAATATCATTTTATTAGAATTAAAATTAAAGAATGTATTTTCCTTCCCTATCGTCTCTTACTATTTTTCCTCTCTCCATAGTGATCACTCTACCTCCTACAGTATCTACAACACCTTTATTGTGAGTAGTCATGATTACTGTGGTACCGAGTTCATTTATCTTCTGTAATATCTTTATTATTCCATAGGTATTGATAGGATCAATACTACCTGTAGGCTCATCTGCTATGATAATATCTGGCTGATTCACTATTGCTCTTGCTATTGCTACTCTCTGTTTCTCTCCACCAGAAAGCTGATGGGGAAAATTCCACATCTTATCACCTAGATCTACTAAATCGAGTACATATGGAACATCAGAGTCAATTTCTTTATCTGTATGGCCAGAGACTTCCATAGCAAAGGCTATATTCTCATATGCTGTTTTATTAGGGATTAATCGGAAATCTTGAAAAACGGTACCAATGCGTCTTCTGAGCATATTCATGTCTTTTTTATTCAATTTATGTATATTCTTTGATTCGAAGAATATAGCTCCTTCTGTAGGTCTATCTTCTGCAATAAGCATTTTCATAAGTGTTGTCTTTCCTGCTCCAGAATGTCCTACTATGGTTAGAAATTCATTGGGTTCTACAGTGAAGCATACATTCTCTAGGGCTCTACTTTCATCTGGATATATCTTTGTAACTTTGTCGAAATAAATCATATATTAATTATAACATAATATCCTTTTCTGCTTGTAGGAATTCTTCTATATCGCCATCTAGGACTTTATCTATCTGGGCAGTCTCTATATTAGTCCTATGATCCTTCACCATTTTATACGGATGCATAACATATGAACGTATTTGATTACCCCATTCTATGGATGTGGTACTGGATATTTGCATACCTTTCTCCTTTGCCATACGCTCTCCTTCCATTACTTTCCATAGTTTGGCGCGAAGAATATCGAAGGCTTTCTCTTTATTCTGAGCCTGAGAACGCTCATTTGTTACATGTACTGATATTCCTGTAGGTTTATGTACAATTCTAACTGCTGTTTCCCTCTTATTCACATTCTGTCCTCCTGGACCACCTGATTTCGCTATAGAAACATCTATATCATCTTCTTTTATTTCTATATCCTTCTCTCTAGACTTTTCGAATTCTGGTAGTATTTCTACCAAAGCAAATGATGTATGCCTCTTCTGATTAGCATTGAATGGAGATATTCTCACTAATCTATGCACACCACTTTCATTCTTTAATATTCCGTATACACTTTTACCCTTTATTTCTAAAGTTATATTCCTATAACCACCATGATCATTCGTATTCTCATGAATAATGGATACAGACCAGCCTACGGTATCTGCGTATTTCCTATACATACGAACTAGTATCATAGCGAAGTCCTCTGCATCATCCCCTCCTGCACCAGCGAGAACAGATAGTATTGCATTGCCTTTATCATATTTATTCTCCCCTTCTAGATCTTCTTTTAATTTCCTTATTTCTGATATTATATTCTGAGCCTTATCCTTATTATTCCAGAAACTTGGCTCATTCATTGAGCTTTCTAATTCATTTATCCTTTTTTCTATTTGTTCTTTATTCACATATATAGACTATCAGAAATCAGTAATATACACTATATATAAAAAAGGAATGTAATGATAGAATATATAGACAAAATAAAAATAAGCTAATTTAATAAAAAATAATTATATGCAAAATCAACAATTAATAGATTATATTAATCAGCAGTTACAACAAGGTGTTCCTATAGATGCTATAAAGATAGCATTGAGGCAAAGTGGTTGGAATGAGAATGATGTGAATCAAGCGATGAGTGCAGTATCTATACCGCATCCCAATAGCAATCCGAACGGGTCACCAGGCCAAATGCAAGTGAAGCCTAAAAGCGGGAGATTGGTATGGGAACTATTGATACTTATTATTTTGATTGTCGCTGGAGCTGTAGTGTATGTACTATATCCAGATCTAGCAAAAAGTCTTATTTCAAATCTTGGAATTTAATCTTGGAGTGTCTTTACGACTTCACTCAAACCTATTTTATTAAAAATTAGCGATTGAAGCCAATGCGCATACACGAAGCGCGTGGTGGCGGGGTGAAATGCAATTCGGACAAGGCAAAGCAAAACTATTTTTGCGAGAAGAATGTGCGGTGGATTCGTTTTTGATTTTTGGCGGGGTAGTCTACAAAAAAAGAAAACCTCGCAGTCCATTCAAAAATCTCTGAAATGAAACTACGGGGTTAGGGTTGCTGATGAAGGAACCGGAGATAGTTGGTATAAATCGCATGAACAATTTTTGGCACTTGGTTTTCTTCCGAGATAATCTTGAAATTACAAATTCCGATATATTGAGAAAATTCGTACGCTGCCAACTCTTCACGCGCGCTTTGTAAGCTGTCCAATGACAGTTTTCACTGCCTTGATATACTGATCTTTTTCCTTTCGCTTGTACACCATGATGTACGACGGATGATGGATGGGCACATACCACCTTTTTTCATACTCAAAGGATTGATATGAATAAGATAATTTTGGCATCTGAAACCCAAGCTGGTGGAGAACGAATGTTGCAGTTTTGTTGCCGAGCAACAGAACGACATGAGGATTAACTAATTGAAGCTCGATTTCCAGTTCGGGATAGCATCGCGTACACTCTTCAAATGTCGGATACCTCAATTTCCGTTTAGAATCTAAGGGAGCAAACTTTACAAGGTTTGTCTTGTAAAAGTTTACATGGTGACACTGCGCCTCAATTTCTGCCACCAACTTACCGGTGTTTGTGTTTATATGGAGAGGTGCAAGGCTCTCTGCATTAGTTGCCTTCTTTGCAGAAAGTCCGACCCACATTACATTTATGTTTTTCATCGGTTTATCCTATTAGTTTTGGTAATGAATTCCCGAAGAATCTCATCGGGCACTTCGGAAAAATTACCGCTCGTGAAGTTAAATTGTTTCCTCCCTATACTTAGGGACAGATCCTCATGGTACTCAACCTTGTCAATAATCTTTCCTTTCAGAATCATATCGTGGTACAACTCAGTGCCATGATATGGACGAAATTGAAAGACGCTTGTCCTAAAGTTGACGTCATTTTTCACAGACGATTCTTTGAGCCACGTCGCTAAATCGTAAGACATTTCCATATCCTCGATGGTTTCGGTTTCAAAACCAAAGATGAAATACCCTTTTACGTCTATGCCGGCGCGGAACAATCTCTCAATAGTCTGCCTGATCAAATCCAAATCAGAAGTTTTGTGGATCATTTTGAGAATGCGCGGAGATCCAGACTCGATGCCAATGAAGACCTCCATACAACCTGACCGTTTCAACTCAAGCAATTGTGCATCACTCAACTTATAGAATGATAACACGTGAGCCATTGCACGCCATGTTACGGGAATATACCCGAACATATGAACCGCACGCCCAACACTCTCCGCGTTCCTAAGAAATAAATCGTCAAGAACCCGCACCGAATCAACATTCTGATACAGTTCGCGCAACATCCTCACTTCATTCGCTACGCTTTGTGCATTTCTTTCTCTAATCGGTGTTTCTTTGTTCAGAGATCGAGCCGCCTAACAAAATGCGCAGTTATACATACATCCGCGACTAGTAATAATACTTACTTCGTTGAATCCCCGCGCGTGTCGCAATGGCTGATTCACAAAGAACGCCCTATCCAGAGGAATGTTGGAAATATCGTGAGGAAAATATGGCGAAATTACAGATACAGCAATGACCCGCTTATTATCATCCTGACGAATAATCTCAAGAGGTTTTCCCTGCACAATCGCACTGACCACAAAGTCTCCTTCTCCGACGACTATATCCATGGGGCAAGAAGTATTCCAGAGCAATATAGTCGGGTAGAGATTCTTTGTGGCTAATCCACCAATGATGAATCGTATTCCACTGTCAATTGATTCAACTATCTCACGAACCAAGTGCAGATTGGTTGTGAATATATTTAGAGCAACATATCGCGGACATTTTTGACGAATAACCGCCAAAAGTGTGTCGAGAGGAATGTTCAACTCCACAGCATCCAACAGTTCAACGATTATTCCATTACTCAAAAGATTCGTAGCTATATATCCCAAACCAAGTGGCGGTAAGGAATCTTCGACGTATCCATCCACCTTATCTCTGAATAAAGGCGAATTGATAATTAAAACATCGAGCGATTGATTTTCTTCTTTCATCACTTCCTCATTTTTCATGGGATTGGTTTTGGTGTTGAGGCGGATAAACGCCGTCGCTTTTCTTTTTTGAGAGAATATTGATTTGTGTTTTGACCCACCATGTTTATCTCCTTTCTATTTTAAATTGCAAAAGAACACCTTTGACTAATGACTACCATACATTAGTTTTTGACTTTATGCAAGACCCCCCCACTAAAAACCAGTGGGGTGTGTAGAGCGCGTCCCACGCTCTAGGTGCTTCTATATCTTTTTCTACAAAACTGGAGCCAAAGCCCGGGATCGAACCGGGGACCCTCGCTTTACGAAAGCGATGCTCTACCAACTGAGCTACTTTGGCAAATAATAAATAAACAATTCATTTCAAAGTCTACACCACCTGCATATAAATACAAATATAATGTATAATTATAAGCATGATACAATTCGACGAAGATAAACAAAAAAGAAAAATTAGCGATCTATTGAAACACGAGGAAGAAGAGCTAGTACAGCTACTCTCTGCAAAGTACAATATGGAATATGTAGATCTTTCACTTATTTCTGTTAATACCGATGCATTGAGACTAATAGATGAGAAAGTCTCTAGAGAAAATAAAGTAGTTGCTTTTGCAATGATAGATAAAAAGCTGAAGATAGCAGCGAGAAATCCAGAATCACCGAAAATTGCAGAAATATTGGATGATATAAAGAAAAAAGGTTATGAACCAATACTTTCCATATGCTCCACAGCAAGTTTAGAGAAAGCATGGGCTTCCTATAAGGATCTATCTTTCGCTTATGAGAGCAAGGCTGGGTCGCTTGAAATATCTAGTGAAGAGATATCAGATATAATACAGAAAACAAAGGATCTGCCTACTATCATTTCCCTTCTAGAGAGCACACTATCCATGAAGAGGAGTTATAGAGTTTCTAGAATATTAGAGACAATATTGGCTGGAGCATTCTCTATAGATGCATCTGATGTGCATGTAGAACCAGAGGAAGGGTATATAAGTCTACGATATAGACTAGATGGAGTACTGATCAAGGTCATAGATTTCGACACTGATACATATAATCTACTACTTTCTCGTATCAAGCTATTATCGGGATTGAAATTGAATATAAAGAAAGATTCACAAGATGGAAGATTCAGTGTACATGTGAATAAGGAAAATATAGAAATACGTACATCTGTACTACCAGGAGCTTATGGAGAATCGATAGTAATGAGAGTTCTAAATCCGAAAAGTATCGGAGTGCCATTGGAAGAACTAGGTATTCCAGAGAAATTGTTAGGAATATTATTGAAAGAAATAGATAAACCGAATGGTATGGTGCTAACAACAGGTCCGACAGGGTCTGGTAAGACCACAACTCTCTATGCATTCATAAAGAAAATACACAATCCAACAGTGAAAATAATAACAATAGAAGATCCGATAGAATATCATCTTCCAGGTATAGTGCAAACACAAGTAAATGATAAAGGTTATACTTTCCTAGAGGGACTAAGAGCTACAGTGAGGCAAGATCCAGATATAATAATGATCGGTGAAATAAGAGACAGCGAAACAGCGAATATTGCTATAAACTCTGCACTTACAGGTCACCTCGTCTTCTCTACACTACATACGAATGATGCAGCAGGCGCATTCCCTCGTCTCATGGACCTAGGAGTAAATCCGAAGATCTTCGCTTCTGCTATCAGTATATCTATGGCACAGCGTCTAGTACGACGTCTATGTACTTATTGTAAAGAAGAAATAGTTATAGAAGGTAGAAATAAAGAAAGAATAGATAAAATATTAGATTCTATATATAATAAAGAGCAATTACCAAAAAAAGAAATAGAAAATAATAAAATATATAGAGCAAAAGGATGTGAAAAATGTAATCAGACAGGATACAAGGGTCGTATAGGTATATATGAAGGCATACTTATGAATGAAACAATAGAAAAAGCCACAGAATATGGTGGTAATGATAGAGAAATAGCATTAGCAGCAATACCCCAAGGAATACTCACTATGGTACAAGATGGTATTATAAAAGTATTGAAGGGAATAACATCTATAGAAGAGCTAGAAAGAGTAGTAGAAATAGTCGAATAACTTTCTAAATCAGAAACAGTATAGTTGTCAATTGAATTTTAAATAAAGAAGAGTAACATTAGCATTAGAGATCGGATACATGAATCTCTAAGCAATACTTTCAATGCGATCACCAAAAGTTAAACATAGTCTCTAGGATAACCCCAGTAGATATACACACAAGGTGTATAACCAGAATGTCCCTGACACTATACCAGATAGCTAGAATAAACTAGCTATATTGCTTAGAGATTTATGGATCTGATGAACTTCCTAACTATCCTAGCACACTTTAATTATTATGTCAAGTAAAAAAATTAAGAATTCTTCTAATAACAATGATACTGGATATCTAGATCAGACACTTCGTCCCGTGAAATGGGACGAGTATATTGGGCAAAAAGGTATAAAGGATAATCTACATATACTTCTTGGTGCTGCGAAAGAGCGTAATCACCCACCAGAACATATACTTTTCTATGGTCCGCCAGGGCTTGGGAAAACAACATTGGCTCATCTTATTGCAAAGGAAACAGATGCACAGATGAAAGTTACTTCTGGGCCTGCAATATTGAAAATCGGTGATCTGGCCTCAATACTTACCAATCTTTCTCATGGAGATATACTCTTTATAGATGAAATACATAGATTAAATAAGGCTATAGAGGAGGTTCTATATCCCGCCATGGAAACTGGTACACTGGATATAATAATAGGTAAAGGTCCTTCAGCTAGAACAATACAGCTAGAATTACCATCTTTCACACTCATAGCAGCAACAACAAGAATAGCTATGATATCCTCCCCTCTCCGTTCGCGCTTCTCTGGTGGAGTCTTCAAGCTGGAATTCTATACAGATAAGGAAATAGGAGAAATAATCCGTCGTTCAGCGAAGATATTAAAGATAGAAATACATGAAGATGCAGTGAGATCTCTTGCAGAACGTAGTAGATTCACCCCTAGAACTGCTAATTATTTCTTGAAACGCTGTAGAGATTATGCACAAATGAATAAAAGTAAACTTTCCCAAGAGATAGTAGAGAAAGCTCTGAAAATGTTAGGTGTTGATAATCTAGGTCTGAATAATGCTGATAGAGATATATTGAAAACTATGATAAATAAATTCGGTGGCGGTCCTGTAGGCCTCAATACTATCGCTGCAGCACTCTCTGAGGAGCAAGAGACGATAGAAGAGGTTTATGAGCCGTATCTGATACAATTAGGACTTCTGGAACGTACATCGCGCGGTAGAGTGGCAACAGAGAAAGCATTCAAGCATCTAGAAATCAAACAAGAAGGAAAATTATTCAAATAATAATATAATTCATATAAATATGTCCGGTCATAATAAATTTTCAAAAATAAAGCATCAGAAAGCAAAAAATGATGCGCAGAAAAACAAAGTATTCGGCAAGCTTGTACGCTATATCACAGTAGAGGCCAAGAAAGCAGGTGGAAATATGAAATCCCCCGGCTTAACACTAGCCATAGAGAAAGCAAAGAAAGAGAATATGCCGAATGACACAATAGATCGCGCTATTAAGAAAGGTAGTACGGATAATAGTGCTTCTATGGAAAATATAATTTATGAATCATATGGTCCGGGGGGTGTAGCTATACTCATAGAGGTATTAACAGATAATCGTAATAAAGCCGCGCAAGAAGTGAAAGCAATATTAGCAAAAAATAGTTCGGAATTAGCTTCCCAAGGTAGTGCATTATGGGCATTTAAAAAAACACACGAGGGGTGGATAGCAAATAATACTATGCCATTAGAAGATACAGATATAGAAAAATTGAATTCTTTAGTGGAGGCATTGGAAGAGAATGATGAGGTTCAGGAGGTATTCACTAATGCAGAATAATATGAGAATACTAGGAATTGATCCAGGTTATGATAGACTCGGTATCGCCTTTGTTGATAAAGACAAACAAGAAAAAGTCGTTTATTCCGAATGCTTCGAAACTTCATCGAAGGAAATCTTCCATAATAGACTACGAGATTTAGGAAATAGAATAAAAATAATGATAAAGAAATATTCGCCAGATATTATGGCTATAGAATCTCTATTTATCACAAAGAATCAGAAGACAGCGATGAAGGTTTCCGAAGCTCGTGGAATCATAATATATGAAGCGGTATGTAAGGACATACCCGTATATGAATACACTCCCCTGCAAGTGAAAGTGGCAATAACAGGTAATGGGAAAAGTGATAAAATCCAAATCCTAAAGATGCTTCCTTTATTGGTAAAACTACCAAATAAAAAAACAAAAGATGATGAATATGATGCAATAGCAATAGCACTAACGTGCATAGCTCATGAAGGTAAAAGTTTTCCACAGATGAAGTGATTTGCAAAAAATTCTACATTTTGTTACAACTATGGGAAAGAAAATAATTTTAAAAAATTATGCCAAAAACAAAAGAACAAAGGAGTAATTATAATCTTGATGAGGAGAAAATTATTAATATAGATACAGAAGAAAAAGATTTAGATGAAGTTATAACAGACGAAGAAGAAGATACTGATGAAGTAGAAGAAGCAATATTAGATGATGAAGAAATAAATCCCTTTGGAGATAGATGGGAGGAATAATAATCTAGAATCTTTTCTATTTTACTATAATTTTTACAAATCTCTTTTTCCCTATGCGTAAGACTACGTCTTTATCTGCTTTTATATAAGGATCTTTTATTATTTCTTCTGTTCCTACGATAGATACAGCATTCTCTTCTATGAGCCTTTTCCAGTCTGTATTGGAAGAAACTATTTTTGAATTGACTATATGATTCTTTAGTTCTTCTCCTGATGATAGTGAAATTTCAATAATATTATCTGGTACAGCTCCTTTTTTGAAAGTATTTTCGAAGTTCTTCTGAGCTTTATTTGCTTTTGCTTTATTATGAATCATCGATACTATCTCTTTTGCTAAAAGGATTTTCTGTTCTTTTGGATTATTAATTCTGAGAACTTCTTCTGTATTAATATCTGTGCAAAGCTCGAATCCAGGCATAATTAAATTATCATTCCAGCTCATAATCTTTCCGAATATATCATCTGGACCTTGATCAAGACTTACCATATTGTCTTCTGTTTTGCCCATTTTCTTGCCTTCTGGATCTGTGAGTAGCTTGGTAGCTATAACAAATTTCTCTTTATTCTTAATCTTTTTCATGAAATCCCTACCCACAAGCATATTGAAGGTTTGATCATTACCACCCACTTCCCCATCTACATCCATAGCGACAGAATCGTAACCTTGCATTACTGGATAGAGGAATTCATGTATGTATATAGGTTTATTTTCTTCCATTCTTCTCACGAACATATCTCTTTTCAACATTTGATCTACTGTTATAAGAGATGTGAGTTCTATAATTTCTTCGAATGTCCTTTTTGCAAGCCATTTAGAATTGAATTTCAACAAAGCTTTATTTTCTCCAGAGAAAGAAATAAACTTTGATACTTGTTTCTTATATTCTTTTAGATTCTCTGCTACTTGCTCGGTGGTAAGCTTCTTTCTTGTTGCAGTTTTATCTGTAGGATCACCTATTCTAGCAGTGAAGTCACCAATAAGTAATATTATTTGATGTCCTAGCTTTTGGAATTCAGATAATTTCCTAAGTGGAATAATATGTCCGAGATGAAGATTCTTACCAGTAGGATCGATTCCTAGATATATTGTTAATTTCTCTTTTTTATTGAGTTTCGCTTCTAGGAATTCTCTATTAGGGAAAATATTTTCTACACCACGAGAAAGTAAATTATTTATTTCTTCTTTATTAACCATGCACATAATTTAACATGTATGGTACAATTTTGCCATGCCTAGACATAGACGCCCATGGTGGCAAAAACATATAAAATCCCTTATTGTACTAGCAATATCGCTATTTTTCATTGCTTTTGGAATGATTATTATTTGGTTTTCAACATTGAAGATTCCCGATCTCAGTGCCTTCGAGTCTAGAAAAGTTGCCGAATCTACGAAAATATATGATAGAACTGGGGAAATATTACTTTATGATGTTCATAATGATGCTAGAAGAACAGTAGTCCCATTCTCAGAAATAAATCAATATATAAAAGGGGCGACAATATCAATAGAAGATGTTGATTTCTATAATCATATAGGTATTCAGCCATCATCGATTCTAAGAGCAATTATTTCGAATCTTATGAGTGGAAGTACTCAAGGTGGTTCTACTATTACCCAGCAAGTAATAAAGAATTCCATTCTGACTAAAGATAAAACAATAACAAGAAAATTGAAGGAATGGATATTATCAATAAAAATAGAGAAAATTCTTACAAAAGAGCAGATATTCGAGGTATATCTGAATGAAAGTCCATATGGAGGTAATCTTTATGGCGTAGAAGAAGCTAGTAAAGCATTTTTCGGTAAAAATGCAAAAGATGTAACTATTACCGAAGCTGCGTATCTGGCAGCTATGCCACAAGCACCGACATATTATTCTCCCTATGGTAATAATAAAGATAAATTAGATGCTAGGAAAAACTTGGTTCTAGAGAAAATGAAATTATACGGTTATATTACAGAAGAACAATATACTTCATCAATAAAAGAAGAGGTAGAATTCCTAGAAAGAAACTCTGAGGGTATAAGAGCTCCGCATTTCACAATGTATGTAAAGCAATATCTTATTGATAAATATGGAGAAGATATGGTAGAAGAAGGTGGCCTCAAGGTTATTACAAGTCTTGATTATGATATACAACAGAAAGCGGAGGGTGTAATATCGAAATTCGCACCGACATTACAGGAAAATTTCGGTGCTAATAATATAGCAATGGTAGCAATAAGCCCGAAGAATGGGGATATTCTATCTATGATAGGATCGAAGGATTATTGGAGTAAGGATATAGATGGTAATTTCAATGTGACCACGGCACATAGACAGCCAGGATCTACTTTCAAACCTTTCGTATATGCTACTGCTTTCATGAAGGGTCTTACTCCAGAAACTGTATTATTTGATACGAAAACAGAGTTCTCTACGAGCTGTACAGTAGATGGAAAGCCGAAAAACTATTCCTCAGATATAAAATGCTACTCTCCAGATGAATATGATGGAATATTCGAAGGCCCAATGACAATAAGACAAGCATTGGCACATTCCAGAAACATTCCAGCGGTGAAAACTCTTTATATTAGTGGTATAAAGGAATCCATAGCGACAGCTCAAAGTATGGGTATAACAAGCCTTACAGAGCCAGATAAATACGGACTTACCTTAGTACTCGGTGGTGGAGAAGTATCTCTTCTAGAACTCACCAGTGCATATGGAGTATTCGCAAATGATGGAATAAGGAATCCATACAGATCAATATTACGTATTGAAGATAGTACAGGTAAAATATTGGAGGAAGCAAAGGATTTCCCTACTCAAAGCATACCGGGTGAAATAGCTCGTAAAATATCAGATATACTATCTGATCCGAATGTTCGTTTATCATATTTAACTCCATATATAAATGCTATAGGTGGTAAACAAGTAGCAATAAAAACAGGAACAACGAATGATTATAAAGATGTATGGGTAGAAGGATATACCCCAAGTATAGCAGTAGGCTTCTGGGCGGGCAAAAATGACAATACACCGATGGAAAAGAAGGTGGCTGGACTTATCATCGCGCCGGTCTGGGGAGCCTTCATGGCGGAGATAAACGATCATATACCTGTAGAATACTTCAAGAAGCCAGAACCAGTATCGAATGATCTGAAACCAAGTCTAAGAGGAGTATGGAAAGGTGGTTTTTCTTATAGTATAGATACAGTATCGAGAAAGCTTGCTACAGAATATACTCCAGATGAGCTGAAAGAAGAAATTATTCTAAATGGGGTTCATTCCCTATTACAATGGGTGGATAAGAAGAATCCAGCTGGGCCTATACCAGAGAATCCTCAAAATGATTCACAATATGAATATTGGGAATACGGAGTTAGAAAATGGTACGACACATGGAAAATGAGCCATCCAGATTTCATAGAAGCTTCTTCCTTCGGTGTACCAGTAGAAAGGGATAATGTTCATATTCCAGAGAATTTCCCTATAGTGTCTATTATTACTCCTCCACACAATTCAATAATTAACTCTCAAACAAGAATGTCTGTAGATGTATCTGTAAGTAATAAATATCCTTTGAAAAAGTCAGAATTATACATAAACGATAGATATATACTAACAAACGAGAATAATCTGAAATCTATATCTTTTATACCGAATGATGTGGGAATGGTATTAGGTAAAAATATAATAAAAGTTGTTGTTTATGATAATGTATTGAATAAAGGAGAATCAGTAATTGATATTATAGTTGAGAATTAGCTTATATCAGAAATTCTAATTCCACTTATCTTTTCTTTAATTTCTTTTAAAATCCTATCTTTTTTAATAAAAATCTCGTTTTTTTCTATAGAAGAAGCTAGTTTTACTTTCAAAACACCAGAATTAATATCTATATTCTCAATATTAATATCTATATTAGTAATTTTTTTTATTATTTTAACAATATTATCTCTTATATATATTTCTTTAACAGCTTTATTCTTGAATTTATCTAGGAAATTTCCTATATTTTTCATATTATCTATTCATAGGCATGACAATATATCTAAATGTTTTATCAGAAATAGGTGATATTATCATCGGTTTATGCATTCCATTTAATGTTAGAGTTACACTATCAGAATCGATTGATTGGAAACAATCTATTATATATTTATAATTGAAATTAATATCTATCATCTCCCCTGTTATAGCAGCATCTATAATACTTGTATTCTCTCCTATATCATTATTCTTGGTTCTTATTTCACATTTTTTAAAAGAAGACACTTTTATATTAACTTGATTGAATTTATCAGAGAAAATATTGGATAATTTCAATGCATTTATAAGATCTTGTTTTAGAACGATAATATCAGTAAGGCTTTGTTTAGGAATAATCTGTTTATAATCAGGGAATACGCCATCGATAACTCTAGAAGTTAAATATATACCATTATAATTAAAGGATATTTGATTTTTCTCTAATTGTACCTCTACATCACCATTTATTCTTTCTAAAACTCTTATTATTTCTGGAATATTCTTATAAGGTATTAGAATCTGGCCGAAATCCTTACTCTTTCTCATTTTTATTTTCTTTTCTGCAAGACGGAATGAATCTGTAGCGACGAATATAACAAATTCATCTTCACAATAGATATAAACACTAGATAATTCTGGTTTTATACTTGATATTGATGAACTATACCATGTGGATTTCAAACCTTTTACGAAATCATTAGCGGAAAGGGTGAATTTATTCTCACTTTCTATACATGGAATACTAGGGAAATCGTCTGTAGGTAAGGTTTTTATTATTCCTAAATTTCTAGATGTAATAACTTTTATATTACCTTGATTTTCTTCAATTTTAATACTTTTCTCATTATCTGATGTACTATCGATAAAAGATGCTAATATCTGACCTGGTACTGCTATAGAACCTTCTTCTTCTACTTTAGAAGGTATTTCTATTTCTATACCTAAATCGAGATTTGTCGCTTTTATAATAATTGAATTATTCTTTCTCGTTTCTATATAAAAACAAGAAAGTACAGGAAGAGTCATATTCTTCCCTAATATATGTTTAGAGAGATTGATAGCTTCTTTTATTTTTTCTTGTGAACATTCTATCCTCATAATTTTGTATTTATATATATTAAAATTTATTATTATTATTAGTCCTGTGGATATGTTGATAAGTGGATTATATCAAACACGCTCAATATATTTCCTCTTATTAAAATGTTGATAAATGTTATATTCTTTTTCATAACTTTTTATTTTTTTATTTTATCCTATTTATTTTATTACTTTTTAACATCTCTATAACAAGTTTTCAACAGGTTTATTAACAGGTTATTATAACATTGCTCTTATCTGAGATATTTCCTCAATAAGATTCTGATTTGTTTTCAAATCCTCCTTTATTTTCTCACAAGAATGTATAACTGTCGTATGATCCCTACCCCCTATTTTATCGCCTATAGAAGGAAAAGATACATTAAGATCCTCTCTGAGAATATACATTATTACCTGTCTCGGTTTCACCACCTCCTTCTTTCTTGTTTTATCATATATACTTTCTTCATCTATATTATAGAAATCTGTAATAACTTTCACAACATCTTTTATAGATATATTTTTTTTTGGTTTTGTACTGTTTTTTACTAGATTCTTCACCTCGAGAACAGACAGAGGTCTCTTTTTTAATTGAGTTTGACATATTATTGCATTCACTACACCTTCTAATTCCCTCACATTACTATCTATATTCTCTGCTAGGAACTCTAGAACATTTTGTTCTAGAGATATGCTATTAGAGGAGCTTTTTGCCTTTAATATAGCAATACGGGACTCTTTATCTGGTGCAGGAAGCTCTATTATCATACCAGCATTGAATCTAGACTTTATCCTATCCTCTAATCCAGGTATGAAATTAGGGTGCTTATCACAAGAAAAGACTAATTGTCTATTACTTTCATGGAAAGTATTGAAAAGATAAAAGAATTCCTCTTGGAATTTATCTTTACCAGAGAAAAATTGAACATCATCCATGATAATAACATCATATTTTCTATATTTTTCTTTGAATTGCTGTGCTTTATTGCTCTGTAGGGCATTGAAGTATTCTGAACCGAATCTCTCTGATGTCAGATAGAAGACTTTCTTCTCAGGATGGTCTTTCTTTATATGATTGCCTATGGCTTGTATTAGATGTGTTTTACCATGTCCGGTATTACCGTAGATAAAAAGCGGATTATAGGCTATTCCTGGGGTCTTCACCACAGTTTTTGAAGCAGCATGAGCAAGCTCATTGAATGGCCCTACGATAAAAGTATCGAATACATATCTAGGATTGAGATTATCATCCCTATTAATATAGAAATCCTGCAATGGCATCGATATTGTAGGGGTTATCGCTGATTTCTTATTCATATTAACCCTTTTTTCATTATCCTTTGTTATTATATACTCTAGAGATCTCACTTGTTCATCTATTTTCCTCAAAGAACGAAGTATTGTATTGTGGAATTTCTTATATAACCAATCTTTCGTAAATGAATTAGGAACTCCAAGATATACCACTCCCTCCTCTTGTTTTATGAGTAAGGTATCTTTGAACCAGGTAGAAAAGTTTGCTTCTGATACAGCAAGCTCTATCTCTACCAAAGCGTTTTCCCAAAGTTTATCTTGTTCATTCATTTTCTAATTTGCATTTGATAAAAATAAAATAATACTACTAGTATATACTTGTTTAAAGAATAGCAAACTTGTGGGAAGCGAAAAATTATGTTGATAAGCTGTGAATTGTGTGGAGAACAGAAAAATCAATATTTCTTGCGTTTTCTTCAATCGTAATGTATGCTATTTTCATCATGTCATTTACATATCAACCTAAGAAAAGAAAGAGAGCTCGCTCACACGGCTTCTTAGTAAGGAAGAAGAGTAAGGGCGGTAGGAATGTAGTACAGCGTCGTCGTAATAAAGGACGTAAGAAACTATCAGTCTAATATGCTTCCAAAGAAGAAAAGGCTCAGCACGGCCCTTTTTAAGAAAGTCATAAGTATAGGCAATAGCGCCCATGCAGAGTTTTTCGTTGTGAGATATATAAAGGACAAAAGTCCCTTACGCTTCGCGGTCTCTGTCCCGAAGAAAGTCTCAAAGACAGCTGTAGAGAGGAATAAGGTGCGTCGTAGGATATACTCTGCAATTAATTCATTCAAGGATTTATCTATAGAGAATATGAAGGTTATTCTCATAGCGAAACCTAATATCTTGAAATTAAATACAAATGATATGAAACCATATATAAAGAAAATCTTTGTTAATTTAGGCCTTTTGAAGTAGAATACACATATGTTTTCATTTCTGTATCATTCATTCGTTTTCAACCCCTTATACAATGGCCTTATTCTACTTATGGATATTCTGCCATGGATAGATGCAGGAATTGCCGTTATAATATTCACTATTATAGTTAGGTTCATACTATTCCCTCTTTCTCGTAAGGCCATAGTTACCCAGGTGATGATGAAGAGGATAGAACCAGAGATAAATAAGATAAAGAGTAGTATGGCCAATGATCGCCAAGGCCAAGCTTTGAAAATGATGGCCCTATATAAGGAGAAAGGAGTCAGTCCATTCTCTAGTTTCTTTGTTCTTCTTTTACAATTACCTATAATATTTGCCTTGTATTCTATTTTCTTCCAATCTGGACTACCAGAAGTGAATACAGATATTCTATATAGCTTTATTAATACTCCTATTGTTGATATGAATTTCCTCGGTATTATAGATATTGGTGCGAAGAGTATAATCCTCGCATTGATAGCTGCCGTCGCCCAATATTTGCAATTACATTATTCTGTTAGTGCTTCACAGACTATTAGTTCTTCCGGATCAGGTAATAGCCAGGCGGATATGGCTCAGAATATGATGAAGAATATGAAATATATATTCCCTGTTATGGTTTTCTTCATTTCTTATAAGATATCAGCAGTAGTTGCTCTATATTGGACAGTTTCTAGTCTCTTCACTCTCGCTCAGGAGCTATATGTTAGGAAGAAGCTAGCTGTTTAATACCTCTTTATCTATTGAGATCTAGTGACCATAGTGTAAGGTCATTTTTATTTACGAAATATAGGAAATTCTCTTCCGGATCCAGTCTCATATCTACTACATCTATGAATTTCTTTGATAGATCGAATAGGTCTGCTATAAGATGTACTTCCCCAGTATCTATATTGAGATGCCATATCTTATCTATTAATGATACATTACCCTTATACCAATCATCAGGATACATTCCTGTTGGGAATTCGCTCGGTACAGCACAATATATCTCGTTTTTACTTATTTTACTCCATACACATTTCTCTGCTAATGTTTTGAATATTATTGATTTAGAATTATTGTCTTTTTTATTGTATACGAAAGTAGATATAGTATTTTGATTATTTCCTGATGAGAATAGCACATTCTCTGCATCACCACTCGCTTTCGTAGATAGACCTACAATTCCTCCTAATATCTTATTAGATACTCCAGTCTTCGCATTTATGAAATATGAATATCCATAGGATGCCCCTGTCGCCTTCGTAGTAGCTATCAGTGTATTCTCTTCTGGCCAATCTACATTCATCAGTGTTAATGGTGTATCCCATATCTTCATATTCTTACTACCATCCATATTAGAAATATATCCTATTCCTGCACCGTCTTCTATATTGAAGGTGAAGACTCTATCCCCCTTTGGTGATATAGCCAATTCTTTTATATTAGAAGAGATTATTCTACCATTCGTTTCATATGGTGTTCTATCTGTTGTACTTGCTGTCTTCGAAGAAAGGTTTATTTCTCCATAGAGATTGGTTATTACACTCGTTCCTTCCTTCATATATCTCATTATGGAAGCGTCTGCAGTATTATTCCAATAACTTTCATATACTCTAGGAATAGTGGTATTTGATAGCTTCTCTATAATATTCGTATCATCTCTCGCTTCATATATATGTCCTGTTCCTCTATCTATATATCTGACTATTGTCGAACTTGCTGTCGTGCTTGCTATATAGCCACCTATTGGCTCCTCACTTATTTTTCTTAATATTGGTATTACTGTATCATCATCATTTGTCTGAATCTGATCCTCTATAATAGTTTCTGGTATTGTATTATCTGTTGTTGTATTTACACTGGAGCGATTGAAGGGATTGAATCTCTGTATTATTGATGTTTCTGTATTATCACCATCTATAACTGTTCCTTCTTCTCTAGCAGAGAACCAATAATA
>CAZDRC010000001.1:0-4767 GCA_964507965.1 uncultured Candidatus Saccharibacteria bacterium | reverse complement strand
ACTGGAGACTCACTGAGCATCCATTTGAAACCTCCCCAGATAATCATGAATACAGCTAGGAAAGTAGCCAGAGCAATAGCAAATTTGAATGCATAAGCAATATAAGTATTGATATTTATGCTTTTCATTACACTTTGTCCTGCATCATTGTTCTCACAATTGGCATTATTTCCTGTCCCCTCTATACAAGGTAGAGGCTCTAGGAGAGTATAATCATCCGACACTGCTATAGTGAAGCTTGCTCCGGAACTCAGAATTATTGATATTATTATGATATAGAAAATACTTTTTTTCATTATAATGTTGTATTATCTTCCACTGCTTGTTTATTAAAATTCACCTTTATACTATTATTAGCACCTTGCAATATATCATCCTGATTCCTAATCTCAAGACTAATAAGTGAGCTACCACTACTATCCCCCTTTGACCTCAATGTTATAATCTGGCTAGTCGACAATTCCGATCTCTCTAGATTATTGATACTCCATACATATGATAATGGAGAATTATTATTATATACATTGAAATAATAAGGTGCGGAAACAATATTTATCTCTTGACCCTTCAATGCCTTATTATTTAATAGAGCTTTATTATATAATATGCCATACAGAGGATCTTCTTCATAGAATGATATAGATGGATCTCTCGGATTGAGAGTGATGAATGATATAGATTTCTGACTACCATTCTTCGTTTCTGCCTCAACTTTGATCTCCAATGTCTTCGGTAGATCATCCTTCAATACTATTGTCTGTTTCCCATAACCACTCTGATCTTGTATTACTTTATTATTCACAGTCCACTTATATACTAGAGTTTTCTGGTCCAATTCCTTACCATTACTCTGCCCTAGATGTGGTATAGCAGTGATCTTTATAGGATTCTGATATGCGAATAGAGATTTACCTTCGAAGAAGGGTGGAGTATATCCACTACTTTCCCAGATAATATCTATACTGCTAGAATTTATTGTCATCGTTTTCTTCACTTCCCTACCCTCTGCAGTCATAATAGCTACTACTATATTTGTACTCTTACCTATTTCCGGAGCTATTATTGTTATAGAGTTCACACCAGTTCCCTTTTTATAATTTTTCCCATCTACTAGCCATACTATAGAAGCAGAGTTGAGACTTGTGATATAGCTCTCTATACTGATAGTCACATTCTGTCCTGGATTGGGATTCTCTGGATTAGAAGAAATATCTATTCCATCAATAGAATTGGGAATCTGTGCATAAGCGATGAGGGAGAAACTCAATAGAAGGGAAAATATTATTATAGACTTTTGTAGAAATTTCATTGTTCTAATTCTACCATATTTTCTTTTCTAGGTAGACGTTTACCATTATTATAAAATGGAATTCTAGCATTTGGCGCTCTCATGGCTGATTTCGGTGCAAGTGATATTCCTGTTTTCTCTTCTATTCTTGAGAATCCGATAATTATCATTGTTCCGGCTACTATAGATGGTAAAGCAGATAGGAAAGGAAGCATTTCTATAACAATAGAAGTCATAGCAGGAATCAGTCTTCTCATATTTAATAATCCATGTCCAGTTTTCCATAGATAGAATGCCATAAATGCCCAGAATATATCACCAATGAAAGGTATTATACTGACAAAATCAGCTGTTATGGAGAGGAGTAATAGCAGAACTATAGCGAATCCTCCAATTCTGTGCTTTTTTTGACTTTCTTCATTCATTTTTTTAACCATTCTTCTCCAGATCTTCCTTTGCCCTCTTCATAGCTAGGACTTGGGCAGGATTGGTCGTGATTATCTGATCTTCTGTATAAGATGCCACTACCTTTATCGCTACATGTTTGAGTCCGACGAAGAATATTCCCTCCCCTAGATCTGATTCTAATAATAGATATTTCTCCTCATCAGTGAGATTGAATGTTTTCTGTATATTATCTATAGAAGTAGGGCTTTGTTTCAATAATATCTGTATAGAAGAGTTTGTAATAATAGGTAAACCATAAGGAGAATTGAGGAAATCATCTACATCCTGTGTAATAGTTGCTAACCCTAGATAATACTTCCTACCTCTCTTTGCTAGACTGAGTAGGAATGAAGCCGTATCTTCTGATTTCATCATCCACCATGCCTCATCTATGACTAGCAGTCTTTTCTTCAATTGTTTCCTAATAGCATTCCATATATAGTGAGTAACGATATACATTGCAACAGGCTTCAGCTCATCTTCCATATCTCTTAAGGAAAATACTACGAATTTCTTATTTATATCTACATTTGAAGGACGATTGATGAATCCTGACCATGTACCTTTAGTATATTTACTAAGTCTTTCTACTAATGATTCTGCTCCTTCCATTCCTGCCAATACTAATTCGAAATCAGAAAGTAAAGGCGGTTCTATATCTTTGAAATTTGATTCAGGTGTAATATCCTTCAAAGCGTATGTCTCTGTAATAGCTCGATCTACTATTGCATCCTCTTCTTGGGATAATCCTCCGAGCATTATACGGAAAAGACCTACAAGATTAATAATATTGGAACGGAGAACATCAGATGCACTCTCATCTTCCCTCGGTATAGGTAGATCAAATGGATTAATATGGTGTTCGGAATTCAAAGATATATTGAAGTATTTACCACCAGTCGCTTCTGCCATATATTCATACTCCTTTTCTGGGTCTATGACTATAACATCAGTATCGAACATCAATGTTCTGAGTATTTCTAGCTTTATATTATATGATTTTCCTGCTCCGGCCTTGGCAAATGTTACAGAATTGTAATTTTCTAATAAGAATCTGTCGAAAAGTACAAGTGAGGAATTATGTCTATTGATTCCATACAATATTCCTTTATCAGATGTTAGATCGAATGAAACAAATGGAAAAAGTGAGGAAAGTGGAGAGGAATTGAGCTTGGAATGTACCATTAGTTCATCATTTGCTATCGGTAATACACTTCTATAACCACTTTCTTGCTGGAATAATGCTGGTTTAATATATACTAGCTTTGACTCTAATATAGATTTTACTTCTGATTCTGTTTTATCCAATTCTGAATCAGAATTACCATATATAGTGAGATACACTCCAACATCGAATATTTTCTCCTGCGCTTGCATGAGATTATCACGGAGTGCCTCTAAATCCTGATACGCTGTATCTAGTAGTGGATCACGCACTAGCCCCTTCTCTTCTCTCTGCGTTATTTGACTCTGTACTTCGGCCACCTTCTTTCTAAAATGTCGTAATATCTTCGCAGTATCTATAGGATGTATGAAAATAGAGATATTGAAAACTTTATCTAGATTGATAATAGGCGCGAACCAGCTATCAGATAGGAATCTAGGATAAGAAATAACGAAGAATGTTCTAGCGATTTTCTCCCCCAAGTTTATTTCCTTCGGACTTATTTTCAAGGCAGAAGGAGCGATAATATCTTTCAATTCCAATACTCCAGCCTCATAGATCTCCTGTGGCATAAGAGACACTATCTTCGGATCCTCCTTTTTACCAAATATTTTGCTAAAGATTCCCATTGTTTGTTTTTTATTAATTTATTTGTATTGGCTTCTCAGTTTCTCCGGGATTGAAGATCTTATAATACAATTCTACCACCTCTTCTGTTCCTAGCTCTGCTACTCGCACGCCACATCTTACTAGGCCTTGCTCTACTACTCCTACTCTCTGCTCTAATTGACTCCTGTATTCATTGAATTCTTCATTTGGTGTTATCTTCGGTGTATCCTTCTTATTCACTAGATTATTCAGAGGATTCTTGCTAGCAGATATCATCGGTGGTGTATATGGTATGACTATGAAGAAACTCTTCGTCATAATATTGGAATTTTCTACGAAAGTCTTTATGAACTCTATATATTCTCTTGTCTGTATTTTCATTAATTCTGTTAATTGTTCCTTATACCTTTCCTCCAATAGTGCAATATATGGCCTTATGTCTAGGTTTTTCGACTGTACGAATATCTGTACAGAGAAATCTAGAGAATTGAGGAAATTCTGGAATTGGAAAATAATAGAATTCTGCTCATCCATAGATTTCAAAGCAAAATTCAGAGAAGATGCTAGCACCAGGGCACGCATAGAGCCATCTTTGAGTATTACTACTCCATCTCTTATTTCCTGTATTGGTACGAAGTCTTGTGTTGTTTTCTGATCTTTTTGCATTATTTTTGATTTTTATTGGTATACATACTTTCTTTTATATCCAGACTCCATGTCAAATCCTTCAATTTGCTATCGGAAATTTTCGGAACCATTATTGATGCATATTTCTTTATTTCTTGATCTGTATTGTTTTCTTCTGGCATTTTCTTATTTTCCCTCTTTTTCCATATATATAATTTATTTGAAAAGAAATATTTGAAGGCTGCTTCTACTATATATATGAATGGGAATCTCTCATTTATTCTATAGAAAGCTAATGCCGCAGAGAATGACATTATGATAATTATTGGTAATGCAGACCATACGAATGATCCTATTAGTCTGTATATTGCGAATGATAGTCCAACCCCACCAGCGAGATAAATGAATTGCTTTATGGTGTAATTACCAAAGATTTTATCTTCTACTTCTATGAATTGTGGTACTTGGAAACGCATGTATTATTATTATAACATTATTCTATAGGCTCTCTGTATGGATCTGCTGTATAACCCCCTTCCTTTATCTCTGGTCTCGGTATTTTCTTTTCTTGTACTACTTCTTTTATCTCTTTTACTTGTTCTGGATTAAGATTCGGTTTATTGAGTAGATG